>CALPUN020000010.1 GCA_943326765.2 Bifidobacterium breve
AATACTTATACCTACATACAACTACGACACTGTTCCTTTGGTTACAGCGCTTCAACAACAAGTTATCCGAACGGGAATGGTCTATGAAATTCTTTGTTTTGATGATGCGTCCACTTTATTTTTAAAGGAAAATGAAACGTTAAAGACCCTTCCGAATGTAAAATATGTTTTATTAGAAGAAAATATTGGGCGAAGTAAAATTCGGAATCTATTAGCGGAAGAAGCTCAATATTCCTGGTTGCTTTTTTTAGATGCCGATGTTTTACCCAAATCCGAATCCTTTGTTTCCAACTATTTACCTTATTTGAATGACGAAATCAAAATCGTAAATGGCGGTGTTGAATATGGAACAACGAAACCTATTAAAGAAAAAACATTGCGCTGGGTTTATGGTCAAAACCGGGAAGCCTTGCCTTGCGAAACTCGAGAAAAAAAACCCTATTTGAGTTTATTGACATTGAATTTCTTAACGCACAAATCGGTATTTAAAAACGTTTCTTTTAATGAGACAATTCCAAATTTGCGCCACGAAGACACGCTTTTTTCGTATAATTTAATGCAAAACAAAATTCCAATTCAGCAGATTGACAATCCGATTTATCATTTGGGACTCGACCCATTTCCAAAAGCCATTCAAAAAGAAAAAGAATCGGTGACGGCTTTGAAATACCTTTTAGATCACCAACTTATACCGTCAAACTATATAAAAATCGCTAGGGTTTTTGCTACTTTAAAAAGGTTAAGACTAGTGTTGCCTTTCCATTTTGTTTTCCATCTTTTCAAGAAAGGACTGCTACGCAATTTAGCCAGCAATAATCCTTCTTTAGTGCTATTCGATCTATATCGCTTAGGGTATTTGTGCCAAATTGAAAAAGAAAATCCTTCGATCCATTTCAATTCGTAAACCCTATGCCACAATTTTCTGTAATCATCCCGCTTTATAATAAAGAAAATTTTATTGAAAAAACACTTCAAAGTGTTTTGCAGCAATCGGTTACTGATTTTGAAATTATAATTATCAATGACGGTTCTACGGATAGCAGCGAGACCATCGTTTTAAAGCAAACCGATTCGAGAATACGCTATTATTCCAAACCAAACGAAGGTGTTTCCTTGGCTCGGAATTTCGGAATTGAAAAAGCCAACGGGACCTATATTGCCTTTTTAGATGCCGATGATTATTGGTATCCTGATTTTTTAGAAACCTTTCTGCAAACTGTGCTGCAATTTCCTGAACAATTAGTTTTTGCAGCAACTAAAGAAATACAAACGGCACACAATACCTTTCCCGCAGGCTATAACTTTAAAAAAAGTGATAACCCTCAACTCCTGAATTATTTTGAATCGAGCAAGAAAGAAAGTACTCTTTGGACTTCCTGCGCCGTTTTTCACAAAAGCGTTTTTGACAGAGTGGGTGTTTTTGATCCCGCAATTCAAATAGGGGAAGATACCGATATGTGGATTCGCGTGGGTTTAGAATTTCCAATCGTTTTCTATCCGAAAGTTTTGGCGCGGTATAATTATGACCCGGAAAGTGTTTCAAGAGCCACGAGTTACATAATGCCTGAAAGCACCTTTTTGAAATACGCTAAAGCAGAAAAAGACAATGCCGGATTACATCAATTTTTAGATTTGAACCGATTTACCGTCGCAATTAAATATAAATTACTTGGAAACACCGAAGCATTTAAAAAGTACACTAAGGAAATTGATTCTAAAAACTTAAATTTAAAGAAACGAATTTTACTGACATTACCCGCTTTTTTACTATTTCGTTTAATTGAACTCAAGCAGTTTTTGGCCAACAATGGATTTGGAAATTCTGTTTTTAGATAAGAATCTAAGGCTTTTCTAGAAGGCTTTTCCATTTTTTTGCAATCGCCTCTTCTGACAAATGTGCCACACTCTCTTTTGCATTTTGCTTACAGTATTTGTATAAAATTTCATCTTCCGCAAAACGAACCATAGCAGCTGCTAGTTCTTTTCGGTTGTGATTTTCTACGATCAGTCCGTTATGTTTGTTAGTTATAATTTCTGCTGGACCCGAATTGCAATCGACTGCAATAACCGGCGTTCCTATAGCCAGTGATTCAATTATCGACATGGGAAAACCTTCAAACCGACTGGTAAGCAATGTAAATCGAGCGTTTTTCACATACGCAAAAGGATTTTTTTGAAAAGGAATTCGATGCACAACCGAAGTTAATTCTAATTTCCGAATTAAATCATCCACCAAATAAACATCTGGTCCATCGCCCATGATTACTAAGTTATACCCTTTTTCATAAATCTTAGAATCCAAATATCCTTCTAAAAGCAATTGGAAATTCTTCACTTTGTCGTCAATGCGACCGAAATACAAAATATATTTTTCAAAGTTGACCACAGTCGCATCTTCAATGATATGATTTTTGGCAATCGGATTGTAAATGGTCGTGGTGTTTTTAAAACGATACACTTTCTTAATTTGGTTTTCGATACTTTTGGAAACGCAAATTAGTTTTTCAACATTGGTATTGATAATCCCCGCAAAGAAAGGAGATTTCGGGAAATAATAATCCAAATGGAAGCTATGCACAATATAAAATATTCTTCGCTTTCCATAAATCCAATGGGTTATTAGTTCTCTAACTAATAAGTTTCGGGTGCGGTTATCAATAATAATTTCGATTTTTTCTTCTTTTAAATACCTGTTCAATAGCATCCCCTTTTTGATTTTTTTTACCAAACTGGACTCTTTCACACAGAGTTTGCCAAGATTAAAAACCGAACCCGTATGGGCATACTCTACAATATCATTGACAATAATATGGTGAATTTCATACCCTAAATCTTGAAGAATAAAGCTTAAAACTCCTGCAAATCGCTCGGCACCACCAACACCAAGTGACGAGGAAATTATTGCAATTTTATTTTTAGCGGGAGTCATTAGTGTCTAATTTGTAAATATCTTTGTCAAAGATAACAATATATGAACATCTTACTCCTTGGCGAATACAGCCGACTTCATAATTCCTTAAAAGAAGGACTGCTCCAATTAGGGCATCATGTTGTGCTGTTGGGTTTTAACGACGGATTTAAAGCCTATCCGGTAGATCTTTTATTTGAAAAAAAATGGGATACGGGCTTCCGAAAAAAAATAAAAGTTGCGGTTTATATGGTCAGTGGATTTGATATTTCCTCTTACTTGACCTACCGTCAGTTTCTTAAGAACAAATCCCTATTTGAAGGGTATGATGTGGTGCAACTAATCAATGAGAATAGTTTTTTTTGTGATCCCTATTATGAAAAAAAAATTCTGACCCGTATTTTTAAAAAAAATAAAAAAGTAGTTCTCTTGTCGTGCGGTGATGATTATTCCAATGTCAAATATGGTTTTGAAAACCCTGAATTTAAGTCGGGAATTATCCCCTACCTCGAAGGTAAAATTACGCCCAAGGAATTTCAAAATGTTTTGAAGTACCGAAAGGAAAGTTTCCAACAGCTGCATGCTTTCTTAATGGAACACATTACAGGAATTATAGCCTCCGACATTGATTATGACATTCCGTTACGGAACAATCCTAAGTACCTTGGCCTGATTCCGAATCCAATCAATATTGATAAAATACCATTTACACCGCTTGTGATTGAAGAAAAGATTATTGTTTTTTTAGGGATCAATACCGAAAGTTATTTTAAAAAAGGATGCGATTATTTTGAAAAAGCATTAGTAATTATAGCTGAAAAATATGCTGATAAGGTGGAGACCATCATCACTAAAAACATTCCTTATCTAGACTATATGGGCTTAAATAAAAAAGCTCACATTCTTTTAGACATGGCTTACGCCTACGATCAAGGCTATAATGCTTTAGAAGCTATGGCAAAAGGAAAAGTAGTTTTTACTGGAGCTGAAACTGAGTTTGAAAAATTTTATCAACTAACCGAAAATGTAGCGATCAATGCCAAACCAGATGTTCTCTATTTGGTAGCACAATTGTCATTTTTAATCGAAAATCCGGAAACCATAGTTGCTTTAGGAAAAAGAGCGCGTCATTTTGTCGAAAAAGAACACCATTATATTCCTATTGCGGAAGAATATCTTAAAAAATGGAACTAAGTACGGCCTCTTTTATTCGTAATAATGGGACAGCAATTGGCATATTCCTTTTATTTTGTATTCCGGTAGTAAGTTCTGTTTATTATGCGATACAGCTTCCTGTTTCTTTTGATGAAGCTTGTACTTTTTTATTGTTTTCAAATCAAAATTTTGAAGCCGCTTATGCACATTATCCTGCCCCGAACAACCATGTTTTTCATTCGTTACTTACCATTCTAACTCAAAAACTTCCCTATTTATCTAAGCTTTTTAAGCTTCGCATCTCTGCAATCTTGTTCAATGCGATTACCCTTTTTGTGATTTATAAATTCATTTCAAGTCATTTTGATAAGAAGATGGCACTTGTTGTAACGGCTATTTCTTCCATGCTGTTTTTGAACATTTATTATAGTTATATGTCGAGAGGATATTCCTTAGTTAACCTGTTTTTTATTGTAACTTTATTTTGTTCTTTTAACATTATGAAGGGGCGACAGGTCAGTAGTAACTGGGCTTTCTTTTGTATCTTTTCGATCTTAGGATTTTATACCATCCCTGCTTTTTTGTATCCCTTTGTTACTTTAAATGTTTTGCTTTTTGTTAATTGCCCACAAAACTATAAACGCCAATTCTTTGCTAATTTGTTAGTTTTACTGGTAGTTTTTTTACTTTATTATCCGATTATTGCCAACGACGGCATTCAAGCGATTACCAATAATCGTTTCGTGAAACCCATTGGTCTTTTTAAAACAATAAAATCAATTCCTTTCTTTTGCTTAAATGCTTTAGAAGAAATAACTGGAATCCATTGGTTAGCGTTAGTTTTAATTCTGCTACTTTCCTTTTTTAAAATACTAAAAGGTAAAGTTGTTTTTGAAGTTCAATTTATGTTAATCTTGCTCTTTGCACCAGTTACATTGTTCCTGGTACAACGTGTCGTTCCTTATCCAAGGGTTTTTAATTATTATTCTACCATTATAATAATTTTCATCTTTTTACCTTATCAGATCTCAATTACAAAATTGAAAACTGAAACTCTTGTGATTATATTATTGGGAATTCAATTGCTTTTATTGGTAAATTTTAATTGCAAAATTAAAGCTTTTGAAAACCGAGATCAAGCTATAAATATAACGGCTAGCCATATTATTCCTAAAATTATTGGCAACAAAAAATACTTATTTAGTGGGGCACTGCTCTACAGCAATTTAGAATTTGAATTGATTTCAAAGGGATATAAGAACTATACCATTAAGTATTTAGAGGGGACACCCATGAGTTTTGATACAATTAAGAATTATGACTATGTAGTTTTAGGGAAAGAAATCGACCAAACGAAGTACGGAAAACCCTTTATTCAAACGCCATATTACTCCATTTATAAAAGGTAATTGCTATTAAAGAATCTACTACCTAGAAACTACTATTACTTTAGGTGGTTTTCGTTTGCTAGAGAAATCTGCCGGAAATTCTTTTTTATGTTGGTCTATCAAAGTATAGGGTTCATCTCCCAGATACCCTTGAATAGTTACAAAAATGGTATTCTTCAAGCTGTATCCACGATAATTAGGGGCCATCGTCTCTGAAGTAATCCATGCGCCATCCTGTTTATAAATGAATACCGCTCTTCTTGTATCAAAGTATGCTTGAAGGTTAGGGTAATAATAATACCTAGCTTTTGTGAACGATTCTATCGCTATTTTCTTGCTCACATAAACAGTGTCCAATGAAACTTGAGCTTGACAAAACTGACTAGAAAATAGAACCGTTAAAAATAAATAGTAGCGTGTTTTCATAATTTCTTCACTTTTTAAAGTTAAAAAATATCATTTGGGAGGGTAAAGGTATAGCATTCCTACGATGGGCTAAACTTTTTTAGATGTTATGCTGATTTAAATCGATGAACTACTTCTTTTTAAAAAAAAGCGTCCTAAATATTTAAAAATTAACTACTTGTTAATGAGAACCATGCCTTGTATTTAACCTTTTTTTGTTAAAGTTTAGTGTCGAATATCGGTTTGTTTTTAATATAAAAAATATAATTTCTAATTTCGCTGTAGGTAATTTAGAGTAGTATTTTAAGCCTACTAAAAGTGAATTCCTTACTTTTAGCAAAGAAATCATCGGTCTATGAGTAAAAATGTTCTAAGAAATGATAAAACTTGTTTGAATTGTCGGCATGTCGTAGAACAACGCTATTGTCCTAATTGCGGGCAAGAGAACAGCGAAAGTCGCAAAACATTTCACCACCTTTTTGTTCATTTTTTTGAAGATTTAACTCATTACGAGAATGCTTTTTGGAGAACCATTAAAAACCTTATTTTCAAACCAGCATCTTTAACTAAGGAATACCTTTCAGGAAAAAGGTTGTCTTATTTAGCTCCAGTACGGCTGTACATTTTTATTAGTTTCATCACCTTCTTTTTGCTTACCGTGATTCCAGATACCAATAATACTGTGGTAAATCGGAATACAACAACACATATCCTAATTACAAAAAAAGCTCCAGAACTAAAAACGCTATTGAAATCAGAATCAATGGCGCTTCAAGATTCTAATGCGAAAGAAATTAAAAAATCCAAAAATAAACCGGGTGCTAGTGATTTTTTAAATTTTGGAGTGACTACCGAAGAACAATTAGATTCCATACAAAAATTTGGAAAACCAGACGACCGCTATAGTGCTCTTGAATATTGGGCCATAAAAAAAATGTTGGGTGTCAAAAATCATCATACTAAAACCGAAATTATAGAAAAGTTTAAAGAGGGGTTTGAACACCATTTATCTAAAACGTTATTTATATACATGCCTATATTTGCTTTTTTCTTATGGCTTTTTCATAGCAAAAAACGTTGGTATTATTTTGATCATGGCATATTTACGCTCCATTATTTTTCGTTTTTATTGTTGGTCGTATTGGTTACTTTTCTTTTTAGTCAGTTTTTAGCTCTTTTTGGAAAGTCAACCCTAGCCGATATCATTAATGGTGCATTCGATTTGGTAGCGCTAGCGTGGATGTTTTATTATTTTTTTCCAGCGCATCATCGCTTTTATGGAGAAACACGAATCGTTTCCTTTTTAAAAAGTGGGGTGCTTTTTTTCATCAATATCGTTTTAATCATTATTATCATCGCTCTATTTGCCTTTTACACCTTTATTAACCTTCATTAAATCATCATGAAAAAACTAATCTTATATAGCGCTGTTGCTTTGCTGACGCTAAGTTGTGCCTCACAAAAAAAAGCCGTTGTATCAAAAAATGTAGCAAGTTATATGAACTTGATCACTTCGGAAGATCTTAAAGCTAATCTTACAGTTATTGCTTCCGATGAAATGGAAGGTAGAGACACAGGCTCGAAAGGGCAAAAGAAAGCAGGGGTATACCTAATCGATCAGTATAAAAAGAATGCTATTCCATACCCTAAAGGGGCGACTAGCTATTTTCAAAATATTCCGGCGGACTATCTAAATGCGAAATACCACGAAAATTTATCGGATTCCGAAAACATCTGGGCGTTTATTGAAGGTTCTGAAAAGCCAGAGGAAATTGTAGTAGTTTCGGCACATTACGACCATGTTGGAGTGAAAAATGGGGAAGTTTATAATGGTGCCGATGATGATGGTTCCGGAACAGTAGCCCTTGTTTCCATTGCGAAAGCCTTTGAAAAAGCAAAAGAAGAAGGTAACGGACCCAAGCGCTCCATCTTAATTCTGCACATGACTGGGGAAGAACACGGCTTGCATGGTTCTCGATTTTATTCGGAACATCCTTTATTTCCTTTAGCAAATACCATTACCGATGTGAATATTGACATGATTGGACGTCGGGATGAATTTCACGCCAACTCTAACAATTATATTTATTTGATTGGTTCGGATTATCTTTCTTCCGACTTGTATAAAATCTGCGAAGACGCTAATAAAAATTATGTGCATCTGGATATCGATTACAAATACAATGATAAAAGTGATCCGAATCGATTTTACTATCGTTCCGATCATTACAACTTTGCGAAAAATGGTATTCCATCCGTTTTCCTATTCAATGGAACTCATGAAGATTATCACAAACCAACCGATGAAGTTTCTAAGATTGAATTTGACGCTTTGCAGAAAAGAACTCAATTGGCATTTGCCATAGCATGGGAATTGGCTAACCGAGAACAAAAACCCATTGTTGATAAAACAGACGACGGGAAATAAAAAGTTTGCCTTTCACAAAACAATACCAACAAAAAAAGCTCCGAGTTTCCTCGGAGCTTTTGCGTTCTGGGTGGCTGACCGGGTTCGAACCGGCGACCCTCGGCACCACAAACCAATACTCTAACCAGCTGAGCTACAACCACCATTTTTAACGAGTGCAAATGTATTGTAAAAAAATTCTTTTACAAAGAAATAATTCAAAAAATTAAATCAAATCTCCTAAACTATTGACGGCCAAATACCTTTCTACAGTGAATCCTTCCCCAAATTCTGTACCAATTAGTCGCCCTAAATCTTTAGCTCGATAACTTAAACTTTCAAAGAAATTTTTAGTAGCAATAGGCGTTTCGGGTTCTAAACTGTTGGGGTCATAAAACTGCGAGGAATATGCTAGAATGGCCTCTACTTTTTTGGTGTTAAATCCAGTAATATCAACCACAAAATCGGGAGATGTAGTTTTCCATTGTAAGTAATGGTAAACCACTTTTGGGCGCCACGCTTTTTGTGATTGCCCTTCATACTCCGTCGCTACTTTTATTAAACCCGATAAAAAACAAGCATCCGAAACCAACTTACTTCCTTTTCCGTGATCAATATGGCGATCGTCGGGAGGATTACATAATACGATTTCGGGTTGGTATTTTCGCAACATTCGAATAACCGCTAACTGATGTTCCTCATCATTCACAAAAAAACCATCGCGCATGTTCAAATTTTCACGAACGAAAACACCTAATATTTTTGCCGCTGCTGCCGATTCTTGATCTCGGGTAGCCGCTGTTCCCCGAGTACCTAATTCCCCTCGAGTTAAATCTACGATGCCAACTTTTTTCCCTAGTGACACTTCTTTTGCTATGGTTCCGCCACAAGCCAATTCGACATCATCAGGATGAGCGCCAAAAGCCAATATATCTAATTTCATCATTAAGCTATTTGTTTCGACAAAGATAAAAGATAAAGTAGTACTATTTTCAATCTAATAGTGCTTTCATGGTGTTGGCTTTCTGAACCGTTTCTTCCCATTCTTTTTCCGCAACACTGTCTTTGGTAATGCCACCTCCAACATACAAATGAATAGTGGTATTCGTTTCCGAATTAGATTCTACCTTCAAACAACGCAAGTTAACATTCAGCTCCGTAGCCTTTTCTTGGGAGATAAAATCATGATTCAATTCGCCCAAATACCCCGAATAATACTCCCGATCATAGCCTTCATTTTGAAGTAAGAAAGCTTTACTTTCTAACTTTGGCAAACCACAAACTGCTGGTGTAGGATGCAAAATCGCTAGAATATCTTTTAAATGTGACGAAGGTTTTAACTCGCCTTGAATAGCTGTTTTCAAATGAACTACATTTCCAGCTTTCATGGTATAAGGTTCTGAAATCGTCCAATCGGTAACATGATTTTTCAAACGATCTAAAATAAAATCCGTTACAAATTGTTGCTCTGCTTTTTCTTTTGATTCCCAAACAGTGGCGCTATTTTCTTGATAAACTTGGGTTCCTGCCACTGCCATGGTGTTTAAAACTTGCTCTTTTATTTTTACCAATTGCTCTGAGAATCCACCCAACCACATCCCTACTTTCGGATGGTAAAAACAATAGGAAAACGCGGTTGGATAATTTTGCAACAGCTTTTTAAACAGGTCCGTAAATTCGAGATTTGCTACCGATATATTTTCCTTTCTTGATACGACAAGTTTTTTAAAAGCCCCTGTTTCAATGGCATCAATAGCTTTTTGAACTAAAAACATGTGACTCGATTTTGCAACATCTTGATCTTTAATTGCAATACCCTTACGTTGTTGTTTCGGAATTGCAAAATCGATATCCGTCACCAAAACCTGACTTTTTTCTAACGGAAGTAGAACTACTGCATCGCCGTCAAATGGTGCAAAAACAAATCCCTTTTCTTCAAAATCACGAGTTAAATACAAGAAGTTATCCTTTTGAAAAATCCCAACAACCTTTTTCGATTTGGGTTTGCTATAGACCACAAATGGCAAGTTTTGACGGTACTGCTGTTGTGCTCGCTCCACTAGATTCATCCAAGTTTCCGTTTCTTGAGAATCCATTACAATCTTCTTTTAGGCAACACCATATTGGTCAATTTGCAAAGACTAATAAGGGTATCCTTTTCATCGGTAATCCGAATTTCCCATAAGTGAATGCTTCTTCCTTTGTGCACAATTCGGGCCGTTCCGGTGATTATGCCTTCGCGTTTGGCTTTCAAATGATTGGCAGAAATTTCGATTCCTCGAATTTCACTCAACTCATTATTCACATACAACATCGAAGCCGCACTGCCCACACTTTCTGCCAAAGCCACACTAGCACCGCCATGCAACAATCCCATAGGCTGGTGAATTCTTGGATTCACAGGCATTTTGGCTTCTAAAAAATCCTCCCCCGCATTGGTATATACAATTTCTAAAGTTTCCATTAAAGTGTTTTTGCACATCGCATTGCACATATCCAGAATCTTCTTTTTATCAAAACTCATAACTCATTTTTTTTTACAAAATTAAACATATTGCCATGGGATAAAAGGAGAAAGCCAAAGAAAAAACACTAATTTCACTTTTTGTTCGTTATTTCAAATTAGAACCTTTCGCAATTTTCAAATTAATACCTATTTTTACCAAAATTCTATTCCAATGCGTCAACTACAAGCTCTATTTTTACTCGCAATTGTAATTTCAGTAAGCTCTTGCCGAAAAGATTTTGAAACCGTTCCCAGCCAACAAGGGAATTTAGTTTTTTCTAAAAATACCGTTTATTTAGATACCGTTTTTACCAATATTAGTTCCAGTACGTATTCCCTAAAAGTATACAATCGAACCAACAAAGACATCCGGATTCCCAGCATTCATCTAAAGAAAGCCGATAGCAAATACCGATTGTTAGTGGACGGAATGACGGGCGTAGATGCCGACCAAAACGGAATTGGTGACGGAAAAGCATTCAACAACGTAGAGCTTTTAGCGAAAGACAGTTTGTACATATTTATCGAAACAACCGCTAATATTGCCGATGCCAATCCCACTGATTTTCTCTACACCGATGAAATCGATTTTGAATCCATCAACGGCGTTCAAAAAGTAGATTTGGTGACTTTAATTCAAGATGCTGTTTTTTTATATCCTGAAAAATATAGCGATGGCTCGAAAGAAACCCTTCATTTGGGTACCGATGCTGCTGGTAGTTCTGTAGATGTCATTGGTTTTGAACTCAATGAATCCGACCCAATTCACGGAAACGAACTTCATTTTACCAATGCAAAACCTTATGTAATTTATGGCTATGCCGGAGTTCCCGATGGCAAAACACTAACGATAGATCCCGGAACTAAAGTTTATTTTCATGCCGAATCCGGAATGATCGTGCAGCCTGGAGGGTCTTTACAAATCAATGGAGGCGTTTCGCCCGATGCAAATCATCCGCAACAAAACGAAGTTACTTTTGAAGGCGACCGATTGGAACCACTTTATGAAGATGTTCCCGGACAGTGGGGGACGGTTTGGTTGCGCGAAGGTAGTGTCAATAATAAAATGGAACATTTAACTTTAAAGAATGCAACCGTAGGGTTGTTAGTGGAAAGTTGTCCGCTAGAAATCAACCATTCGCAATTATACAATTTCTCAAATTATGGAATTTTAGCCCGAACCGCAAGTATTTTGAGTCAGAATCTAGTAATCAATTTAGCGGGGCAAGCTACTTTAGCGTGTAGTATTGGTGGTAGTTATGATTTTAGAAATTGCACGTTTAATAACAACTGGTATGGTTCCGACCAACGGGCTGTATTACTAAGCAATTACGAAGACAATGGCAACGGAACAGCTTCTGCTGCTGATTTAGTTAAAGCGAATTTCTATAATTGTATCATTTATGGAGCGAATACTATCGAATTGTTGTTGGATAAAGTAGAGGACAAACTTTTTAATTTTGACTTAAAAAATTGTTTGGTGAAATTTCAAGACCAAGGAACAGCCTTAGCTACAAACACCTTATATAACAGCATTCGAGAAGCCAATACCAAAGGGAATCTAATCAACAAAGATCCCAAGTTTCAAAATGCCAACGCCAATAAATTGAATATTGAAGCTAATTCTCCCGCAGCAGCCACAGGTGGCGATTTTGGAGTGACGGTGGATGTTAATGGAAAACCCCGAACTAGCTTCGGTATTGGCGCCTATCAAAGTGCGCCCTTTCCGAATTAATTGTTCAAAAGTCGTAATAACTGTGGATGATACTTTCTGGTTTTTTAACCTAAATTTGCCATACACAACAACACTAACTACATCCTGATGATTCATTTCTTTGAAAACCAAAGTAAAACGGTTTTTGCAGTGCAAACGCAAACACCACTTTCGGCTCAAGACATAAGCAAATTAAATTGGCTTTTCGCCAACTCGCAACAACTAGAAAAATCCGTCCTGACGGATTTTTTTATTGGACCACGCGCCACCATGATTACCCCTTGGAGCACTAATGCCGTCGAGATTACTCAAAACATGGGCATTATTGGAATCCTTCGCATGGAAGAATTTCATAAAGTTGCTACTGATTTTACCGATTACGACCCCATGCTTTCTCAAAAATATTCCGAGTTAAACCAAGATGTTTTCACGATTCACATCCAACCGGAAGCCATTCTCGAAATTGACGATATTACCGAGTACAATCAAAAAGAAGGTTTGTCACTAAGCGCAGAAGAAGTCGATTACTTAAACCAACTCGCAGTAAAACTAGGGCGAAAATTAACCGATTCGGAAGTCTTTGGTTTCTCTCAAGTGAATTCGGAACACTGCCGCCACAAAATATTCAACGGTACTTTTGTGATTGATGGTGTCGAAAAAGAATCGTCCTTATTCCAATTAATTAAAAAAACATCCTCTGAAAATCCGAACGCTATTGTTTCGGCTTACAAGGACAATGTGGCTTTTGTGAAAGGTCCAATCGTGCAGCAATTCGCACCCAAATCAGCCGACAAACCCGACTATTACGAAACGAAAAATTTTAATTCCGTGCTGTCTTTAAAAGCTGAAACTCATAATTTTCCCACAACCGTAGAGCCTTTTAATGGCGCTGCTACAGGTTCGGGTGGCGAAATACGCGATCGTTTGGCGGGCGGACAAGGATCGTTGCCCTTAGCCGGAACAGCGGTTTACATGACGGCCTATTCTCGCATACAAAAAGACAACCCTGCAAAAAATGGCATGCCGGAACGAAAATGGTTGTACCAAACGCCTTTGGATATCTTAATCAAAGCCTCGAATGGTGCTTCCGATTTCGGAAATAAATTCGGGCAACCTTTAATCACTGGTTCCGTATTGACGTTTGAACACGAAGAAAACAACCGAAAACTAGGCTACGATAAAGTCATCATGCAAGCAGGCGGTATTGGCTTCGGAAAACTAGAACAATCCATCAAACACCATCCAAAACCCGGCGACAAAATCGTTCTTTTGGGCGGTGACAATTATAGAATCGGAATGGGTGGCGCAGCCGTTTCTTCGGCAGATACCGGTGCTTTTAGTTCTGGTATCGAACTCAATGCCATCCAACGATCGAATCCTGAAATGCAAAAACGAGCCGCCAATGCGATTCGGGGATTGGTAGAGCGCGATGAAAATCCGATTGTCTCCATCCATGATCACGGCGCTGGTGGACATTTGAATTGCCTATCCGAATTGGTAGAAGAAACCGGCGGATTGATTCATCTAGACCAACTCCCAGTGGGCGATCCTACGCTTTCTGCCAAAGAAATTATCGGGAACGAATCTCAAGAACGAATGGGCTTGGTGATTGGTGTCAACGATATCGAATTACTCCAAAAAATTGCCGATCGAGAACGTTCGCCCATGTACGAAGTTGGAGACGTTACGGGCAATCATCGTTTTACTTTTGAATCCAAAAAAACAGGCGCCAAACCTATGGATTTTGCTTTGGAAGACATGTTCGGTAGTTCTCCGAAAGTGGTTATGAACGATAGTACCATCGCTAGAAATTATACCGAATTAAACTACACACCCGAACTTTTCGAAACCTATTTAAAGCAAGTTTTACAACTCGAAGCTGTGGCTTGCAAAGATTGGTTAACCAATAAAGTCGATCGTTGTGTGGGCGGAAAAGTGGCCAAACAACAATGTGTTGGCCCATTACAACTGCCTTTGAACAATGTGGGCGTCATGGCATTGGATTATTTGGGCAAAGAAGGCGTTGCCACATCCATCGGTCACGCTCCAATTGCCGCGCTAATTGATCCTGTTGCGGGAAGTCGAGTTGCCATTGGAGAAGCGCTTTCCAACATTATTTGGGCGCCCATTAAAGATGGCATTCATGGCATTTCGTTGTCGGCGAATTGGATGTGGCCTTGCAAAAATGAAGGCGAAGATGCGCGTTTGTATGATGCCGTAAAAAGCTGTTCCGATTTTGCCATCGCATTGGGAATTAACATTCCAACCGGAAAAGATTCGCTTTCGATGAAACAAAAATACCCAACTGAAGAAGTTATTGCGCCGGGAACCGTGATTATATCTGCGGCAGGAAATTGCATTGAAATCACGAAAGTGGTAGAGCCCGTTTTGCAAAAAAACGGTGGATCGATTTACTATATCAATTTGTCGCAAGACGATTTTAAATTGGGAGGCAGTTCGTTTGCTCAGATTTTAAACAAAATTGGAACTTCAACGCCAACTATTAAAGAGGCAGGATTTTTCAAAAAAGCATTTAACACCATACAAGAATTAATTTTAAACAACCAAATTGTAGCGGGTCATGACATTGGCAGTGGCGGATTAATAACTACTTTATTGGAAATGTGTTTTGCTGATGTCAATTTAGGAGCCACTATAGACTTGAGCGCTTTTACCGAAAAAGACAGCCTGAAAATACTCTTTTCAGAAAATATCGGAATCGTGATTCAACCCAAAGAAGATGCCGTTTTTGAGAAAGTTTTAACTGCAAATGAAATTCCCTTTTACAAATTAGGAACGGTTGTAGAGAGCGATTACTTGCAACTTACAACCTATAACGTTCAACCCTCAACATACAACTTACAAGTCTCCAGCTACCGAGATATTTGGTTTAAAACTTCCTTCCTACTCGATCAAAAACAAACCCAAAACGGTAAAGCCAAAGAACGTTTTGAAAATTATAAAAATCAAAAATTACAGTATGACTTTCCGAGTCATTTCACCGGAAAGAAACCCATAAGCAATACTTCTAACACTCGCCCAAAAGCAGCTATTATTCGAGAAAAAGGAAGCAATTCCGAACGCGAAATGGCCAATGCCATGTATCTCGCAGGGTTTGACGTAAAAGATGTGCACATGACCGATTTGATTTCAGGTCGGGAAACTTTAGAAGACATTCGCTTTATTGGAGCCGTTGGAGGCTTCTCCAATTCGGATGTTTTGGGCAGTGCTAAAGGTTGGGCTGGTGCATTTTTATACAACGAAAAAGCCAAAACCGTTTTGGAGAATTTCTTCAAAAGAGACGACACGCTTTCGGTTGGGATTTGTAACGGTTGCCAATTGTTTATGGAACTCGAAGTGATTTATCCAGAGCATGAAATTCATGGCAAAATGAAACACAACGACAGTCAGAAGCACGAAAGCATTTTTACATCGGTAACGGTGCAAGAAAACAATTCGGTGATGTTGTCTAGCTTGGCCGGAAGTACTTTAGGCGTTTGGGTTTCGCATGGCGAAGGAAAATTCGATTTGCCCTACGCCGAAGAAAACTATCATATTGTAGCCAAATACGGATATGATGCCTATCCTGCCAATCCGAATGGCTCTGATTTCAATACCGCAATGCTGTGCGACAAAACGGGAAGACATTTAGTGATGATGCCGCATATTGAGCGTTCTACATTTCCATGGAATTGGGCGCATTATCCTAAAGGAACTGCTGATGAAGTCTCGCCGTGGTTGGAAGCTTTTGTTAATGCCCGAAATTGGGTAGAAAACCACTAGAAAAAGTTCTATAAATAAAAAACGCAATCTTGTCCAGATTGCGTTTTTTTATAGTTTTATTTTGTCCTATTTCTTTTCGGAGGCCAATTGCTTTCTGCTTTTATAAGCTTTTAAATACTCGCCTTTTGGGGTTCCGTCATCAAAAGAACTGAATTTGATCAACGCTCGAACACCTTGACGCGCTTGTTCATTAGTGAAGTTTTCATATTCGATTCGGTACAACGCTGAATACATTTCGGCACGACCCACACCGTGATAACAGTGAATCAGAACAGGATAATTATCCGGATTGTCCATTACTTTGAAAAAGATATCCAAATTCTCTTGTTTCGGAACTTGATCCGATCCGTCGTTAAAATAATTGACTCCTTTGATTTTCTCGACTGCATTTTTCTCCGCTGTTAATTCTGCTGGAACTTCTGGGTTGTTGACCAAATCAGCGGTTCCAGGAAAACGCAAATCTACAATCGATTTAATATGGTATTTCTTCACATAACTTTCAATTTGGTCCGGTGGAATCATCCCTGATTTGTAAACTTTCCCTTCAGTAATGGTTTCAAAATTGTGATTGATGTTCATATCGTACACGTACTTTCCGACGAAAATCAAAACAATCGCCAACAGCGAAAATCCAATTATTTTTTTATTATTCTTCATAACACTAACTTATTCCGATGTTAATTTTTGACCCACGACGCGTTGCATATAATCTTCAATAAAGGCTTTGCAGTGCAGTTCTAAAGCGTTCATTGCCGCATTTCTTTTGCCAATCAAATTGGTCGTCAATCCTTTATCTTCTTTGTCGTAGAACCCGATCGATTTCTTGCCATCAAAGATACAAATATAATCGCCTTCCGAAAACTGGTACAGATTCCCTGTAGAATTGATTACAAAGGGTGGCGTTGCCTTTTTATCCAACAAACTTCTACCCCAACTTCGGAAAGGTTTTGGATATCCAATCATGTCTAAAATCGTCGGATAAATATCAATTTGTTGCGCTAAATCTTCATCAACGCCCACATATTGGCTATTGGGTTTGTAAAGGATAATCGGCACCGCAAAACGCTGAATGGGTTTGTAATATTCACTGTAAAAGGTTTGATTGCCATGATCGGCTACCAAAACAAAAATGGTATTCGAAAACCATGGCGACTTTTTAGCTTCTGTAAAAAAACGTTTCAAAGAATAGTCGGTATATGCTACGCATTTGTGCATCGGAATGTCGCCTTCTTTAAACTTGTTTTTGTATTTCTCTGGAACAATATAGGGCTCGTGGGATGTAACTGTAAAAACAGTAGCTAGAAACGGGGTTTTCTTTTGATCCAATGTCTTTTTCATGAATTGCAAAAACGGTTCGTCCCAAATGCCCCAGAACCCATCAAACTGAGAATCGTCATTGAATTCGGTTCGTCCATAATAATTGTCGATTCCTAAAATATTTCCAAACCCTAAAAATCCCATCGAGCCATTGGCAGCACCATGAAAAAAGGATGAATTGTAGCCTTCACTTTCTAAAGTAGAAACTAGTGATTCTATTTTTTGTTTCGGATAAGGCGATGACGTAAAGGCATCTTTAAAAGATGGAATTCCCGCTAAAATAGAAGACATCCCGTGTATGGATTGGCGACCGTTAGCATACGCATTCGTATAAATCATGCTGTGCTGCGACAACGAATCCAAAAATGGCGTGTGTGATTTGTAGTTAGGAATGTTTGATTTCTTATTAAAAGCTCCAAAATATTCCCGACCAGTACTTTCTAAAATCAATACTACTACATTGGGTTTTGTGGGTAGATTGTTGTGATATTGTTTGATGGGCTGCACCTTTTCTAAAATCAGTTGGGGCGTCACATCGGGATAATTGGGGTCGATAAAACTATTGGAGAACAAAGTTCGAATAATGGCAAAAGGCGTGTTGAGCACTATATCCGAGTGCACGATGTTTTTCACGTGCCGACTCGCATCCAACAAATTAATAGGTCGGGTTGATTTTTTGAAATCGCCACCGCGAATGCCACCAATAATTAGGATGGAGAACAAAAAGAACGCGAAGGTCGAATAGGTGTAATACGGCAGGTTTTTAGGATGATGCGCCAAAGTCACACGGATTTTTTTGTAAAAGTAAATCCACAAAGCTGCGAACAAAATAAACAAAGCGAACACATACCAGAAATCAACTAAGAAGCTTAGAAATAAAGTGGCCTTATTCGTTTCATGTTCGATGACATTTAAGGCGACAATCGTAGTTCGTGCGTAGGTATATTTATAGTAAATTAGATCGATGAAATTCGTCGCGTAGGCAATAAAATTCGTAATGAAATAAAGGTAAAATAAAAAGTGCTGATAGCCTGCCGAAGTATTTTTCTTAAAGGGAAAAATCGAAAAAACAATAAACAACAAATTGACATACAAGATAGCCGTAGTGTCGAAAGGCAAACCGTAATAGCAGAGTTTTACAAACTCAGTCGTTGAATCGACCTTTAATAAATTAGCATTAAAGAGGAAAAACAAGACTCGGGCAAAGAAGTAGAAAATATAGGCCAAGAAAATTCGGTATAGTAAAACCTTGTATTCGTCTAAGCGCAGGTGTTTTTGCATTTTCTAAAAATTATCGGACAAAATTATCAAATATATCCCAACAAAGTACGCTGTTGCATTAAATTTTACCAAAAGAGTCCAAACCACAAACCAAGTTTCCCCTACTCGATTGACCGTTTGTTTTAAAAAGAATTCGAAACATAAAAATTGCGCTCTACTATTTTTTTCCTTAATTTGCAATGCATAAAGCTTTATAAAATGACTCCAATTACCCGCTTATTTGATTTTCCCTACTATCAAAAAGAAAAATACACTTCCATTCCCGATGCTTTAGTAACCAAATACGACGGAAAATGGGTACCCACTTCTACCGAAGAATACTTAGCGAAAGCCAATGCGATTTCGAGAGCTTTGTTGCGATTGGGAGTTCAAAAGAATGATAAAATCGCTATCATTTCGACCAACAATCGAACCGAATGGAACATCATGGATATTGGAATTTTGCAAACGGGAGCCCAGTCAATTCCAATTTATCCCACAATTTCAGAAGAGGATTACGAATACATTCTAAACCATTCCGAGGCGACTTATTGTTTTGTTTCTGATGTTGAAGTCTTGCGCAAGGTGAATTTGATTCGGAAGAATGTCCCATTAAAAGAAGTCTATTCCTTTAATGTTATTGAAGGTAGTAAACACTGGACCGATTTGCTAGCACTAGGTGAAGATGATAGTAATCAGAACGAAGTTGAAGATCGGAAAAATCAAGTCAAACCAGAGGATTTAGCAACCATTATTTATACCTCTGGAACCACAGGCAAACCCAAGGGTGTGATGCTTTCTCATCACAATATCGTTTCCAATGTTTTAGATAGCGCACCGCGAATTCCGTTTGCAGCTGGTAAAAGTCGCGCCTTGAGTTTCTTGCCGATTTGCCATATTTTTGAACGCACAATCTTGTATTTGTACCAATATTACGGGGTATCGGTTTACTTCGGTGAATCCATCGATAAAATTAGTGACAACATTAAAGAAGTACAACCACACGTAATTACAGCTGTCCCAAGGCTTTTAGAAAAAGTATACGACCGTATTTATGCCAAAGGGTTAGAACTTACTGGAATCAAAAGAATGCTTTTCTTTTGGGCTATCGATTTAGGGTTGCGTTATGAACCTTATGGTGCCAATGGGCTTTGGTACGAAATACAACTTAAAATCGCCCGAAAACTAATCTTCAGCAAATGGAAAGAAGGTTTGGGAGGCCACTTAGATTTGATGGTTTCTGGAAGTGCTGCCCTGCAACCTCGTTTGGCGAGAGTTTTTGCAGCCGCCAATATTCCGGTGATGGAAGGCTACGGTCTGACCGAAACCTCTCCTGTAATTGCCGTCAATGAACAACGCCATGGCGGTTTCAAAATTGGAACCGTTGGAAGAGTAATCGATAATGTAGTCGTGAAAATTGCTTCCGATGGCGAAATTCTATGCAAAGGGCCCAATGTGATGATGGGGTATTATAAAGACACCGAAAAGACGGATGAGGCCTTGCAAAACGGTTATTTTCATACGGGTGATATTGGTGAAATCGATGCGCAAGGGTTTCTGAAAATCACCGACCGTAAGAAAGAAATGTTCAAAACCTCGGGCGGCAAATACATTGCTCCTCAATTGATTGAAAATACCATGAAGCAATCCCGTTTCATTGAACAAATCATGGTGATAGGCGATGGCGAGAAAATGCCAGCTGCTTTTATTCAACCTAGTTTTGATTTTATTAAAGAATGGGAAAAATTGCATGGGATCACCGTTGGAAAAACCAACGAAGAAATTATTGCCAACCCCAAAGTCATCGAGCGCATCCAACAAGAAGTAGATACTTTAAATGAGAAATTTGGAAATTGGGAAAAAATAAAACGCTTTGAATTGACACCCGATATTTGGTCGATCGACGGAGGTCATCTCACTCCTACGTTGAAACTAAAGCGTAAAATTGTATTGGAAAAATACAAAGATCTGTATCAAAAAATATACAACTAACTTCTAATTTTTACACTTATGAAACTAAAAATGGTATTACTTTCCGCATTCACGTTACTATTGTTTTGTACTTGTAAAGAAAAACCCAAAGCCGATACGGTTAAAGAAAACTATCTTGATTTCTCTAAACGAGACGATCAATTTACAGGAGGTATTAAAATGATTCCGATTACTACTCCCAATGGAACCTTTAAAGTTTGGACGAAAACCGTCGGAAACAATCCAACGATAAAAGTGCTCCTATTGCACGGCGGTCCTGGTGGTACCCATGAATTCTTTGAGTCTTTTGATGGCTATTTTCCTCAGGAAAGTATAGAGTATATTTACTACGATCAATTGGGTTCGTATTACAGCGACCAACCCAACGACAACCGATTATGGACCACCGATCGTTTCGTAGAAGAAGTAGAACAAGTTCGAAAAGCACTGCATTTAGACAACTCCAATTTCTACTTATTAGGGCAATCTTGGGGCGGAATCCTCGCGATGGAATATGCTTTGAAATACCAAAAAAACTTAAAAGGGTTGATTATTTCTAACATGATGGCTAGTGCTCCGGCGTATAACAAATATGCGGAAGAAGTGCTCGGACCCAAAATGGATCCTACAGTATTAAAGCAAATTAAAGACATTGAAAAGAACAATGATTTTTCGAATCCAAAATACAGCGAATTGTTGTTCAAATACTATTACACGGAACACATTCTAAGAAGACCGTTAGGCCAATGGCCTGAATCCATTAACCGAGCCTTCAAGCATTTGAATCCGAATGTGTATGTATTCATGCAAGGACAAAGTGAATTCGGAATTACCGGAAATGCTACTTTGAAAAACTGGGATGTTACGGCTCGATTAAAAACCTTAACCATTCCAACCCTAACTATTGGTTCCAAATATGACACCATGGATCCCGATCACATGAAATGGATTTCTACCGAAGTTCAAAACGGACGGTTTCTTTTTTGTCCTAACGGAAGCCATTGTTCTCAGTATGATGATCAGGAACATTATTTCCCCGGGGTCATCAAATTTCTAAAGGATGTCGACAACGGCACTTTTAAAAAGTCTTAATACTACAAACGCTTCCTAATGGAGAAGCGTTTTTTTTGTTTAAGCATTAAAAAGTAAGAGGCGAGAATTCTTATTAACATTTCAAATTTTAAATAGTTAACAATTAACAATTTAGCTATTGATGTGTTTTTAAAATTTTAATACTTTTATTAGATTAACCTTAAACAATTAAAACTATGAATGTAAAAAACTTTTTGATTTCAGGTATTGCAGGAGGAATTGTTGATTTTCTCTTAGGATGGTTATTGTATGGAATCTTATTAAAAGATGTGTTTCCGATGACTGGAACCGAAAACATGACCTTCATCTTCTTAGGATCCATGGCATTAGGATTCTTAATGTCTTTTATTTTTTCAATGGGAGAAACAATTTCTAAATGCATGTCTGGCATAAAAGCTGGAGCAATTATTGGGTTGTTTCTCGGTTTGTATTCCGATTTTTTTATGAATGTTAATAATGCGGCAGTAAACTATCAAAACATTGTCATCGATGTGGCCGTTACTATTGTAATGTCGGCCATTGTTGGATCTGTAATTGCCGTAATCAATGGTAAAATGAAATAAAATTTAGCTTTTAAATCTTTAAGAAACTCCTCAACTATTGAGGAGTTTTTTTTTGACCTAAAAATGATTTAACAAAAAAATAAAGTTATTTTGTTATGCGTGCATAGTATTTTTGTTTACATTTGAAATCGATTGCACCCATTATGAAAGAAAAAACCATCGATTACATTCTTCGAGCTACATGGCAAGCCGTGGCCCGAATGTATAATGAAGAAGCTGCCAAATACGAAGGCACTATGGCAACTGGTTTTGCCTTGCTAAGTTTGGATAAAGAAGATGGAACGCCTTCCACTACCCTAGGCCCAAAGATGGGGATGGAAGCTACTAGCCTAACCCGAACTTTAAAATCAATGGAAGAAAAAGGACTCATCATAAGAAAGAAAAACCCAAATGACGGTCGAGGAGTTTTGATTTACTTAACCGACTTTGGAAAGGAAAAGAGAGAACTGTCTCGTTCTACCGTTTTAAAATTTAACGATACCATCCGTAAAAACATTTCAGAAGAAAAACTACAACATTTCCTAGAAGTGTCCGAAACCATCAACGAATTGATTCAAGAAAAAAATATATTTAATCAAACCGAAAAATAAAAATGAAACGAGCTATTAAAAAAGTCGCCGTTATTGGATCTGGAATCATGGGGTCTGGAATTGCTTGTCATTTTGCTAATATTGGTGTGGAAGTCTTACTCTTAGACATTCTACCCCGAGAACTCACCGAAGTTGAAAGCAAAAAAGGACTAACCCTAGAAAGTAAAATGGTTCGCAACCGCATTGTCAACGAACATCTCGCCAATGCGCTGAAATCGAAACCTTCACCCATTTATCATTCGAAATTTGCACAACGCATTACCACCGGCAACACCACCGATGATCTCGAGAAAATTGCCACCGCCGATTGGATTATTGAAGTTGTTGTAGAACGATTGGATATTAAAAAATCAGTCTTCGAACAAATTGAAAAATACAGAAAACCAGGAACGTTAATCACTTCCAATACTTCTGGAATCCCAATTCATTTCATGAGCGAAGGCCGAAGCGATGATTTTCAAAAACATTTTTGTGGCACGCACTTTTTTAATCCTGCCCGCTATTTAAAACTTTTTGAAATTATTCCAGGCCCTCAAACGATACCGGAAGTTATCGATTTTCTGACCGGCTACGGCGAAAAATTCTTAGGCAAAACATCTGTTGTAGCCAAAGACACTCCGGCTTTCATCGGAAACAGAATTGGAATTTACAGCATTCAAAGCCTTTTCCACCTGGTAAATGAAATGGATCTGACCGTTGAAGAAGTAGACAAACTTACCGGGCCAGTCATTGGCCGACCGAAATCAGCGACCTTTAGAACCGTTGACGTAGTAGGTTTAGACACTTTAGTACATGTAGCGAACGGTATCTTTGAAAACTGCCCGAACGATGAAGCACACGACCTATTTCAAATGCCTGCTTTCATTACCAAAATGAGCGAAAACAATTGGCTAGGATCTAAAACCAACCAAGGGTTTTACAAAAAAGTAGACAAAGACATTCTAACCTTAGACCTAAAAACACTAGAATATCGCCCTGCAAAAAAAGCTTCATTCGCGACTTTAGAGCTAACGAAAACCATAGACAAACCTATCAATCGCTTTAAAATTCTAGTAAAAGGAACCGATAAAGCCGGTGCTTTTTACCGAAAAAGTTTTGCGGGATTGTTTGCCTACGTCTCCAATAGAATTCCAGAAATTGCTGACGAAATTTACAAAATTGACGACGCCATGAAAGCCGGTTTCGGCTGGGAAAATGGTCCGTTTGAAATTTGGGATGCCATCGGTATCACCAAAGGAATTGAGATGATGAAAGCTGAAGGACAAACACCTGCTGATTGGGTAATCGACATGTTAGCGTCAGGAAATTCGAGCTTTTACACCGTGAAAGAAGGAACTACTTATTTCTACAATCTTTCATCCAAAGCACAAATCAAAGTACCGGGCCAAGACGCCTTCATTATTCTTAACAACATTCGCGAAACAAAAAAAGTGTGGAGCAATAGTGGCGCTATCATTCAGAATTTAGGAAATGGTATTCTAAATCTAGAATTTCAATCGAAAATGAATACTATTGGTGGGGATGTATTGCAAGGAATCAACAAAGCCATAGACCTAGCGGAAAAAGAATACCAAGGATTAGTCATCGGAAATCAAGGAGCTAATTTCTCTGTAGGGGCCAATATCGGAATGATCTTCATGATGGCAGTTGAACAAGAATACGACGAATTAAACATGGCCATCAAAATGTTTCAAGATACCATGATGCGCGTTCGGTATTCTGGAATTCCGGTAGTCGTAGCGCCTCACGGAATGACACTAGGCGGTGGTTGCGAAATGAGTATGCACGCCGATAAAGTCGTCGCTGCAGCAGAAACCTACATTGGTTTGGTGGAGTTTGGCGTAGGCGTTATCCCTGGTGGTGGTGGCTCAAAAGAAATGACACTACGTGCTGCTGATTTGTTCCATAAAAACGACGTCGAATTGAACGTGCTCCAAGAGTATTTCTTATCGATAGCCATGGCAAAAGTATCCACATCCGCCTACGAAGCCTTTGATACTGGAGTACTGCAACACGGAAAAGACGTGATCGTTGTTAACAAAGACCGTCAAATTGCCGAAGCTAAAAAGCACGCCTTACTGATGGCAGAAGCGGGTTACACTCAGCCGATACGAAGAAAAGATATCAAAGTCTTAGGTAAACAAGCACTCGGAATGTTCTTAGTAGGTACCGATCAAATGGAAGCCGGAAAATACATCTCCGAACACGATAAAAAAATTGCCAACAAACTAGCCTATGTCATGGCGGGTGGTGATTTATCCGAGCCTACTTTGGTAACTGAACAATACTTATTGGACATCGAACGAGAAGCTTTCTTGTCGTTGTGTACCGAAAGAAAAACATTAGAACGCATTCAGTTTATGTTAACCAAAGGAAAACCACTTCGGAATTAATACCGTAAAGTAGACCCGAAAGAAATAAGAAGCAAGAGTCAAGAAACGAGAGGTTTGATTTTCTATTTCATCAGATAGCTTTCGACTTCAAAAAGATTAAACTATGAAAACAGCTTATATCGTAAAAGCCTACCGAACTGCCGTAGGTAAAGCTCCTAAAGGAGTTTTTAGATTCAAAAGACCTGACGAACTCGCCGCAGAAACCATTCAATTTATGATGAACGAGTTGCCTGATTTCGACAAGAAACGCATCGACGATGTCATGGTAGGCAACGCCATGCCCGAAGCCGAACAAGGCTTGAACGTAGGGCGATTGATTTCGTTAATGGGGCTAAAAATAGAAGATGTGCCTGGAGTAACTGTCAATAGATACTGCGCTTCCGGATTAGAAACCATCGGAATGGCAACCGCTAAAATCCAATCTGGTATGGCCGATTGTATTATCGCTGGTGGTGCCGAAAGCATGAGTTTCATCCCAATGGGCGGCTACAAACCCACACCCGATTATGCCGTTGCGAAAGCCGGAAACGAAGATTATTACTGGGGTATGGGGCTGACTGCTGAAGCAGTAGCTCAACAATACAAAGTATCTAGAGAAGATCAAGATGATTTTGCGTTTCAATCGCATCAAAAAGCCTTGAAAGCGCAAGCAGAAGGTAAATTCGACCAACAAATTGTACCCATTGCCATCGAGCAGACTTTCATCAATGAAAATGGCAAAAAAGAAACTAAAACCTATACCGTAACCAAAGACGAAGGTCCGAGAGCCGATACTACTTTGGCAGCGTTAGGGAACTTAAAGCCCGTTTTTGCAGCGGCAGGAAGCGTCACTGCCGGGAACTCTTCGCAAATGAGTGATGGTGCCGCATTTGTTTTAATTATGTCGGAAGAGATGGTCAAAGAGTTAAACCTCACTCCTATTGCGCGCTTGGTCAACTTTGCGTCAGCGGGTGTTGAACCAAGAATCATGGGGATTGGTCCGGTAAAAGCCATTCCGAAAGCCTTAAAACAAGCCGGATTGCAATTAAAAGATATCGATTTAATTGAATTAAACGAAGCCTTTGCTTCTCAGTCTTTAGCAGTAATTCGCGAGTTGGGCTTGAACCCCGACATTGTAAACGTTAATGGTGGTGCCATTGCACTGGGTCATCCACTGGGCTGCACTGGCGCTAAATTATCAGTCCAATTGTTTGACGAAATGAAACGCCGTGGTAACAAATACGGTATCGTAAGCATGTGTGTCGGCACCGGACAAGGAAGCGCTGGTATTTACGAATTGCTTTAAAATGTTGTGAATTGCTAAAAAAGAAGCAAGAAACAAGAAACAAGAAACAAGAGATTAGCAGGAAGAAAGTAAGAAGTTCATCGAAATATGATATAAGGGTTTTTAAATAAGCCCGTTTGAATATTAACATAAAAGCCATTTAAAATTATTGAGGTATGCGTCACAACTTTAAGAATTTAAAAATTTGGAATTTATCTATGGAAATAACTGCTGACATACACCAAATTTGTTTGGGTTTTCCCAAATCAGAGTTGTATGGTTTAACAAGTCAGATGAATCGTGCAGCAGTATCGATTCCTTCAAATATTGCAGAAGGTTCCAATCGAAATGATAAACACTTCAAATATTTTCTTGAAATTAGTTTGGGATCGTCATTTGAATTGCAAACCCAACTCTTAATCGCCGCCCAGCATAAGTACATTACGAATGAAAAAACAATTGAAATAGAAACTAAAATTATTGAATTTCAAAAGATGACTACTGGTTTCCTAATGAAGTTAGATTCTGATCTTTCTTCTTGACTCTAGCTTCTTTTGTCTAAATTTTAAAAATATGAGCACTAAAATCAGAGGAGGTCAATTCCTAGTAAAAGAATCCACTGCTGAATCGATCTTCACCCCTGAAGATTTTTCAGAAGAGCAAAAAATGATGCGCGAATCCGTAAAAGAATTCGTAGACAAAGAGATCTGGGCCCATAAGGACCGTTTTGAAAAGAAAGATTACGCCTATACCGAAGAATGCATGCGCAAAGCAGGTGAAATGGGGTTTCTAAGCATTTCCGTTCCCGAAGCTTATGGCGGAATGGGGATGGGTTTCGTAGATACCGTATTGGTTTGTGATGCCATCTCTGGAGCAACCGGCTCTTTTAGCACTGCCTTTGGCGCCCATACCGGTATCGGAACCATGCCTATTACCTTATATGGAACCGAAGCGCAAAAGCAAAAATACGTAACCAAATTAGCCTCTGGGGAATGGTTCGGTGCGTACTGCCTTACAGAACCTGGTGCGGGTTCGGATGCCAACTCAGGAAAAACCAAAGCGGTGCTTTCAGAAGACGGTACGCATTATAAAATCACAGGACAAAAAATGTGGATTTCCAATGCTGGATTTTGTTCGGTATTTATAGTATTCGCTCGAATTGGTGACGACAAAAACATAACCGGATTCATAGTAGAAAACGATCCCGCCAACGGAATTTCTATGAATGAAGAGGAACATAAATTAGGAATCCGAGCTTCATCTACCCGCCAAGTATTCTTCAATGATACTAAAGTTCCGCTTGAAAACATGCTTTCGGAAAGAGGAAACGGATTTAAAATTGCCATGAATGCACTAAATGTAGGCCGAATCAAATTAGCGGCAGGTTGTTTAGACGCTCAAAGACGTTTGATTACCGAAGCGGTGAAATATGCCAACGAACGCATTCAATTCAACACTCCGATTTCCAGCTTTGGTGCCATTCGCTATAAACTAGCGGAGATTGCCACGAGCTGTTATGCTGGAGAAAGCGCTACTTATAGAGCATCTAAAGACATTGAAGACCGCATTGCTATTAGAGAAAGTGAAGGCAGTTCCCATCAAGAAGCCGAATTAAAAGGCGTAGAAGAATTTGCTATCGAATGCTCTATCTTAAAAGTAGCCGTTTCGGAAGATTTGCAAAACTGCTCTGATGAAGGCATCCAAATCTTTGGCGGCATGGGCTTCTCTGAAGACACACCCATGGAAAGTGCTTGGCGGGATGCCCGTATTACACGAATCTACGAAGGTACTAATGAAATTAACCGCATGCTTGCCGTTGGGATGTTAATCAAAAAAGCATTTAAAGGGCAAGTCGATTTGCTAGGTCCAGCCACCAAAGTACAAGAGGAATTGATGGGAATCCCATCGTTTGATACTCCCGATTTCTCCGAATTGTTTGTCGAAGAAAAAGGAATCTTAATTAATTTAAAAAAAGTGTTTTTAATGGTCGCTGGCGGTGCCGTACAAAAATATGGCCCCGATTTAGATTCACACCAACAATTATTAATGGCCGCTGCCGATATATTGATTGAAATCTATATGGCCGAAAGTACCATCCTTAGAACTCAAAAACAAGTTAAAAAAGAAGGCGAAGCCAAAGTGCAAGAACAAATTGCTATGGCGAAATTGTACTTGTATCATGCCGTAGACATCATTACCCAAAAAGGAAAAGAAAGTATCATTTCGTTTGCCGAAGGCGATGAACAACGCATGATGTTAATGGGATTGCGTCGCTTTACGAAATACACCAACATGCCCAATATTATGGCTTTAAGAGAAACAATCACTACCAAGTTGGTAGCCGAAAATCAATATTGCTTCTAAGCAGGAAGAGTGTTATTAGTTAAGTTTGTTATGGTTAGAAACCGCAGTTGTAGTAGTACACTGCGGTTTTTGTTTTCTACTTTCAGTAATATCTTGCATAAAATAAATGCGTTCCTTATTTTCGTGAAAAAAAATTATGAAATTACTTGGTATTGGGTCGCGAATAGACCACCCCGAATTCGGAAAAGGAGTTGTTACCAATGTTTCTACTTCGGATTATTGGGTCACTTTCATTGAAAACGGATTAGAAACCATCGCCATTAACAGCGAGTTTAAGGTCATTGAAGCGGCAGAAAACGAAGTCGATACCGTAAGTTTTTATGACGTCGAAAAAAGTTTGCTTTCGATTTTAAAGAAGTGGTCTGATATTTCTGAGATTGTTCCGATAGGCGACAAATGGAAAGGCGGCAAAATGATCCTCGATCCAGGACAGCCAGGCCTAGCCGCAAAAGAAATTCCGATTGATGCATTTTTCCACAAAATCATCATGGTTCGGGATCGCCTGCGAGTAATGGAGCAAAAAATCAACGGCAGCAACCTAGAAGAAATCGAGAAAATCGAACTACAACAATACATCACTCGAATCTACGGAAGCTTGACTACGTTCAACGTCCTATTCAAATCGCAGAACCATTATTTTGTGGGCGAAAAAACAAAATAGTTTTAAGCTAATTTTAATTTCAAAGCGAGATTTAATGCTTAAATTTAAAATCTAATTTATAGTTCCTTCCCATGAAAAAAATAATCCTCTCTTTTGTTCTATTGACTGCCGTAGTATTGAGTTGTAAAACCAATAGCAACGCCAGTGATGCTAAAAAACTGAACCTGAATTTTGAATCGAAAAGCAACAGTTCGGTTACCGGTACTGCTTCTTTTATTGAAAAAAATGGCAAAGTGACCTTTGTCGCTACTTTGGCTGGATTAAAGCCAGGCGAACATGCCATCCACATCCATGAAAAATCGGATTGTACGGCTGCTGACGGAAGTTCGGCAGGAGGCCATTGGAATCCTACATTCAAGAAACACGGAAAATGGGGTGTTGGGGAATACCACAAAGGCGATATTGGCAATTTTACAGCAGATGAAAAAGGCAACGGAACCATTACCTTGACTACTGACGAATGGTGTATTGGTTGCGGCGATCCTGCGAAAGATATTATGGAGAAAGGGTTAATCGTACATCAAGGCACCGATGATTTTACCACACAACCATCTGGAAATGCAGGCGCGCGCGTAGCTTGCTCCGCAATTATAAAATAATAGCACTCGTTTTTTTGAAAAATAAGCGTCTTTAACTAGTCTCTATTTTTAAGTTCTTAAATTCCGAGCGAGTGACTTGTATTTTTTCAACCCAATCAAAAGACCTGAAAACAGTGCCATTCGAATTGCAAAAATCATTTGACTTTGTTTAAAAACATAATTTAAAAAGATACCCGTTTGTAACAAAAAAGGTCCCTTAAAATTTACTTCCGATTCACAAAAAAACATAGCTTTGCACGATAAAAGTAAAGCGATGATTAACCCGTCAGTTCACGGTTGGATAGATAAATATTTTATTGAGCAAAAAGCGATAAAAGCTTCTGAAGGGAATACCCTTGATGCCTACTATCATACTATTAGAAATACGGGGTTTATTTACGGACATATTATTGGTTTTGCTACCGAAAATAAACTGGATTCTAAAGGGTGGCTCAACGATGAAATTTCGAAAGTAGCACTACTGAATTGTCTTTATGGGGTTTATAGCCTAACGGTAACTACTCCTGAGTCTATTGATTTCATTACGAAAGCCGTTTCCTTTTATAACGAAATGAATCCGGTTGGATTTACATTATTTAAGAAAGTGCTTCCAACCGCTTC
>CALPUN020000011.1 GCA_943326765.2 Bifidobacterium breve
ACGATCCGATTCATCACGGATGTTGGCAATACCTTCAATTTTTTTATCGTTTACTAAATCGGCAGTTTTCTTAATCATATCTGCCTTATTCACTTGGTATGGAATCTCAGTCACGATAATCGATTCTCTACCGTCAACTTCTTCAAAGCCAACTTTTGCACGCATTACGATTCTTCCGCGACCCGTTTTGAAGGCTTCTTTAACGCCATCGTATCCATAAATCACACCACCAGTAGGAAAATCGGGTGCTTTAATGTAATTGATTAACTCATCAATTTCGATATCATTATTATCAATATAGGCAAGAGTTCCATTAATAACTTCCGTTAAGTTGTGTGGTGCCATATTCGTGGCCATACCTACCGCAATACCAGATGCTCCATTAATCAACAAATTCGGAACTCTAGTTGGCATAACCTTAGGTTCATACAAAGTATCGTCAAAGTTCAATTGAAAATCAACCGTTTCTTTGTCGATGTCTGCCATAATGTCTTCCGACATTTTTTTCATTCTAGCTTCGGTGTATCGCATTGCTGCCGGACTATCGCCATCTACAGAGCCAAAATTCCCTTGTCCATCAATTAACAAATATCTTAGACTCCATTCTTGCGCCATACGAACCATGGCGTCATATACTGAAGTATCTCCGTGAGGGTGATACTTTCCTAAAACTTCTCCGACAATTCTTGCGGATTTTTTGTGAGCTCTATTTGCAAAAACTCCTAAATCATACATACCATACAGTACTCTACGATGTACAGGTTTCAAGCCGTCTCTAACATCTGGAAGTGCTCTGGACACAATTACCGACATCGAATAATCGATGTAAGCTGATTTCATTTCATCTTCGATGTTAATAGGGATTAACTTTTCTCCGTCAGACATATTCTAGTTATTTTAAATATTATAGTGTTTAAAAAAATCCCGCTAATATAACGTTTCTCAATATTTTTTCGACTATAAATCACTAGAAATTTCCCTGATTTATTAACAAAATGACTACCTTTTTCAGTTAATAAGTTAATTTCAGTAGACTATTTTTTTAAATTATTTTTGTGAATTAGCTGACACTCGTTTTAGTGAGGAATGGTTTTTGTTTTCCCATGAAGAATGACTAAATTTACAACACATAACCTATAATTTTATGGATGATAATTTTTCACCAAGAGTCAAAGACGTAATTACGTACAGTAAGGAAGAGGCCTTGCGTTTAGGTCACGATTTTATTGGTACGGAACATCTAATGCTGGGAATTTTGAGAGACGGTAACGGCAAAGCAATTACCATTTTGAATAATTTATCTATCGACTTAGATCATTTAAGACGAAAAGTTGAAATCTTAAGCCCTGCAAACCCTAACGTAATTGTTAGTAACGAGAAGAAAAACTTACATTTAACGCGTCAAGCCGAACGAGCTTTAAAGACGACTTTTTTAGAAGCCAAAGTGTTTCAAAGCACTTCCATTAGCACAGCGCATTTGTTGTTGTGTATCTTAAGAAATGAAAACGATCCTACAACCAAGCTATTGAACAAGCTCAAAATTGACTACGATATAGCTAAAGAACAATACCTTAATATGACACCGAACGAAGATAATTTTTTAGAAAATTTACCCAAAAATGAATCTTTCAACGACGATTCAGGACAAGATGACAGTTTGAAAGAAGGGAGCTTTAATAATCCAGCCAATAAGTCGAATAAGAAATCCAAAACACCAGTACTTGACAATTTTGGTAGAGACTTAACCGAAATGGCTGAAGAAGGAAAACTAGATCCCGTAGTGGGTCGTGAAAAAGAAATTGAAAGGGTTTCTCAAATTTTAAGCCGACGTAAAAAGAACAATCCCCTTCTTATTGGAGAACCGGGAGTTGGTAAGTCGGCAATTGCAGAAGGCTTGGCTTTACGGATTATTCAGAAGAAAGTTTCTCGAATCCTATTTAATAAAAGAGTCGTTACCCTTGACTTAGCTAGCTTGGTGGCCGGCACGAAATATCGTGGCCAATTTGAAGAGCGTATGAAAGCCGTAATGAATGAATTAGAAAAGAATGACGATATTATTTTATTCATTGATGAAATTCATACCATTGTGGGCGCTGGAGGTGCTACTGGTTCTTTGGATGCTTCCAATATGTTTAAACCTGCTTTAGCACGTGGTGAAATCCAATGTATTGGCGCCACAACCTTAGACGAATACCGTCAATACATTGAAAAAGATGGCGCATTGGAAAGACGTTTTCAAAAAATTATTGTAGAACCAACTTCAGTTGAGGAAACAATTACCATTTTGAACAACATCAAAAACAAATATGAAGACCACCACAACGTCACCTACACTCCAGAAGCTATCGAAGCTTGTGTGAAGTTGACCAATCGATACATGTCGGAGCGTTTCCTACCAGACAAAGCCATTGATGCTTTAGACGAAGCTGGCTCTCGTGTTCACATCACTAATATTGAAGTTCCTAAACAAATTTTAGAATTGGAGCGCCAATTGGAAGAAGTTCGAGAATCGAAAAACTCCGTAGTTAAAAAACAAAAATACGAGGAAGCAGCCAAATTGAGAGATGATGAAAAACGTATCGAAAAAGATTTAGCTATCGCTCAAGAACAATGGGAAGAAGACTCTAAAAGCAACCGTATTTTAGTGACCGATGATAATGTTGCAGACGTCGTTTCAATGATGACAGGAATACCCGTAAATCGGATCGCTCAAACAGAAAGTAATAAATTAGCTAGTCTTCCGGAACTTATTGAAAACAAAGTTATTGGACAAAAAGAAGCGGTATTAAAAATAGCTCGTTCTATTCAAAGAAATCGCGCCGGTTTGAAAGACCCAAACAAACCCATTGGTTCGTTTATTTTCTTAGGACAAACTGGTGTTGGAAAAACACAATTAGCAAAAGTATTGGCAAAAGAATTGTTCGATTCGGAAGATGCTTTAATCCGAATTGATATGAGTGAATACATGGAAAAATTCTCCATTTCGCGATTGGTTGGAGCTCCTCCAGGATATGTAGGCTATGAAGAAGGTGGCCAATTAACTGAAAAAGTTAGAAGAAAACCGTATTGCGTAGTCCTGTTGGACGAAATCGAAAAAGCGCATCCGGATGTTTTCAACATGTTACTGCAAGTTCTAGATGATGGCTATTTAACAGACAGCTTAGGTCGAAAAATCGATTTTAAAAATACTATTGTCATCATGACTTCAAATGTTGGCGCCCGACAATTGAAAGATTTCGGCCAAGGAGTTGGTTTCGGTACTGCTGCCAAAGTAGCCCAAGCAGACGATAACTCTAAGAGCATTATCGAAAACGCTTTAAAGAAAACTTTCGCGCCTGAATTCTTAAATAGAATTGACGACGTTATTGTTTTCAACGCTCTTGAAAAGGAACATATCGATTTAATTATTGAAATTGAATTGAAAAAATTATACGCTCGTGTAGCTGAATTAGGCTATCAATTAAACCTATCCGATAAAGCGAAAGCGTTTATTGCGGAAAAAGGATTTGATCGTCAATTTGGAGCCCGCCCATTAAAAAGAGCTATTCAAAAATATGTTGAAGATGCTTTAGCCGAAGAAATCATTACTTCCAAAATCGGAACTGGCGATGAAATCTTCATGGATTTGGATGAAAGTGCTCAAGAGCTCACTGTTCAAGTGCACAAAGCAGAAAAACCTACTAAATAGTAGGTTTTTCTTTTTATAAAATTTCCCCAATAAATGGCGCAGGTTTCCATAAATAAACTACTTTCGATTTTTTATTTTTACGATTTTTTATGCAGCAAAACAAAGTCATTTTTGGAAGTGAAGAATGGTTTTCCTTCCCCGATTTAGGGATTCCAACTATCAAAGCTCGGGTCGATTCAGGTGCCAAAACCTCGGCATTACACGCCATTAATATTACTCCTTTCATCAAAGACGGTGCGAATTGGGTGAAGTTTGACATCAATCCAATACAAAACAATTTAAAAACAATCTTACATTGTGAAGCACCTCTGGTCGACAAACGGATTGTAAAGAGTTCAAGCGGTTTTCGAGAACAACGTTTCGTAATTCAAACTACATTAGATATCGGTAACGCCAGTTGGCTTATCGAAATGACACTAACCAATCGAGATTCTATGGGATTTCGAATGCTCTTGGGAAGAGAAGCCATGAGCGGTCGCGTGCTAGTGGATCCCGAGCAAATTTATTTATTAGGACAATCAACCACCGATAATCTAAAGGAAATTTATAAGGATTCTGAAAAAAAAGTATCTGGTCTGCGCATCGGACTTTTAGCCAGCAATCCCGAATTGTACAGCAACAAACGCATCATGGAATCTGGAGAAATGCGGGGCCATGAAATGCATTTTTTGAACATCAAAGAATGTTACATGAAATTGGATGCCACCAAACCCGAAATTCACTATCGTGGTGGTAAAATCTTAAATGAATTTGATGCCATCATTCCACGAATCCGTCCAAGCATCACCTTTTATGGTTGTGCCTTGACTCGACAGTTTGAAGCTTTGAAAGTGTATTGTTTAAATTCATCGACTGCCATAACTCAATCTCGCGATAAATTATTTTCGTTGCAGTTGCTATTGAATCATGGCGTTGAAATTCCTACTACTGGTTTTGCAAATTCTCCATTAGACACCGATGATTTGATCAAAATGGTGGGCGGACCGCCTTTAATCGTCAAGTTATTAGAAGGAACGCAAGGCAAAGGAGTCGTAATTGCTGAAACCAAGAAAGCCGCCGAAAGCGTAATTAATGCTTTCAAAAGTTTGAATGCAAACATACTCGTTCAAGAATTCATCAAAGAAGCCAACGGAAAAGACATCCGCTGTTTTGTAATAGATGGCAAAGTCGTGGCTGCGATTCAAAGAGAAGCATTGCCGGGTGAATTTAGAGCGAATATTCATTTGGGAGGAACAGCTTCTATTATTAAACCTACTGCGGAAGAGAAAAAAATCGCAATTAAAGCTGCCAAAGCTATGGATTTGAAAGTGGCCGGCGTTGATATTATCCGTTCTTCTAAAGGACCATTATTGCTCGAAGTCAATTCTTCTCCAGGTTTGGAAGGCATCGAAAACGCTACTAACAAAGATATTGCCGGCGAAATGATCAAAGCCATTGAAAAGAATTTTAAATTGAAAATTGAAAACCGAAACTAACTATATTTGTAGTCAAGGAAAATTTGACCAATAAGAAATGAAAAGTACGGAAGAAATATTAGAAATCAACAAAAGACAAAAAGAGTTTTACAATTCGGATGCTAAAGGCAAGACCAATTTTGCTTCAACACTTTGGTCTAACTTTCGAAATGGCGCTTTAAGTGATTTTAGAAAAAAATTCGACATCAAAGATCGTGTTTACAACGAGCATAAAATTTGGTTGGGCGATTTAAGTGATAAAAAAATCTTAGATTTAGGTTGTTTACGAGGCAACGCGCTTTCCATTTACATGGCGCAAAACTGTAAAGAATATATCGGAATTGACTTAAGCGATGTCGCGATTGCCAGTCTTCAAAAAAATCTTGAAAAACACAACTGCAAAAATGCCCAAGCATTAGCCGTTGACTTCTTATCACCCGAATTCCACCATACCAATTTCGACATTATTTATGCATACGGCGTATTGCATCATTTCGAAAACTTCGATTTATTGGTTTCCAAACTTCAAGAAAAACTAAGTCCGAACGGAATCATTGTTTCCTACGATCCTTTAGAAACGAGTCTTCCAATAAAAGTATTGCGTTCCATTTACCGTCCGTTTCAAAGTGATAAAGATTGGGAATGGCCATTTACAAAAGCAGTTCTAAATAAAATAAATTCCAATTTTAAAGTGGAACAAATTAGAGGTGTTTTAGGCCAAAGCAAGTACGGTGTCTTGTTGAATTTGTTACCGCTAAACGATAGCTACAAATCAAGAGTGATTGCAAAAATGATTGAAAAAGATTGGAATAAAACCCAAATTAAAGATATCTATTCTTGCATGCACACCACTATGGTGCTTCGTAAAATATAATGCTCGGCTGCCTACTTTTCTAAAAACCACAAACCGTCCTTGTCTATGAATTCGTATTTAGATATCATCCTTCGAAGTGCAGCTGTCTATCTTTTTATGGTGGTGGCGTTGCGGGTCTTTGGTAAAAAGGAATTATCCCAATTGAACACTGCCGATGTCATTTTGATATTACTCATCAGCAACGCCGTTCAAAATGCAATGGTCGGTACTAATACCACCCTTTGGGGCGGATTAGCAGCGGCTACTGTTCTTTTTGCTATTAATTTTACGCTAAAAAAATTAATGTATCGGTATAAAAGTTTTGGAGCATTCCTTCAAGAAAAACCTGAAATATTGATTCATAATGGCATTCTCGAGTTCAAAACCTTAAGCAAACTCAACATTTCGAATGACGAATTAAAGGAAGCCATGCGGGAACACGGTGTTGAACATTTTGTCGATGTAAAGTTAGCCATGCTAGAAATCGATGGCAATATTAGTATTATTTCTGGGGAAGGTCAATTGAAACAGACCCATTACAAACGAAGAAAAAATAGAAAAAATCTAGCGGCAATAGGATAAATTTTTCTAATTAGCGCTTTCTTTGCTCTAATTCAACTTCGTCAATATAAGCTTTGTATTTCACTTTTTGCGCTTTACTTAGCATCGAATTGATTTCGCGATTCGTCTTTTCAGAAATAGCGGCAAGTTCTTTAATCAAATCATCTTGGGAAGCTTCGTTCTTTTTTAGCGCTACTTCCCTACTCTTGTTGCTATCCGTAATTACTTTCGTGATTCCAAATACTTGCAAATCATCCAAATTCAAATCCGTTTTTAACTTGACAATAATTTTGTCAATATTAATTTGAGCCGCTTTTTGAGAATCCATCCCATTAGGCTGGTTGCTCATCATGCTACCATTATTGGAATTATTGAAACCTGAATTGCGTCGGCCATACCCATTATTGCCATACCCTACTTGTGCTTCCAAAGAGGTAAACGCCATCAAAATGAAAAATAAACTATAAAAACCAACTGCTTTCATTGTACTTTCTTTATAAATTAGCTAAACAATTCTTCATCAATACTAAAACTATTTAAAAAGCAAATCGTCTTTTCAATATCGTAATGCAAAATACGATCTTCTTTAACAAAAGGCACTTCTTCTCGAAATGACTTCAAAAACAATTCAATAAAATCGCTTGATTGCAATGGTTTTCGAAAGGTAATTGCTTGAGAAGCATTCATCAATTCAATCGCTAAGATCCGTTCGATGTTGTCCATCACTCGCAACGCCTTCGTAGCTGCATTGGCTCCCATACTCACGTGATCTTCTTGCCCGTTACTCGATACAATGCTGTCAATACTAGCAGGAGTAGCCAATTGTTTGTTCTGACTGGCAATGCTAGCGGCAGTATATTGTGGAATCATAAACCCGGAATTCAATCCCGGATTTTCGATTAAAAAAGCGGGTAAATTCCGAAGTCCGGAAATTAGTTGATACGTGCGACGCTCGGAAATACTTCCCAATTCCGACAAAGCAATCGCTAAAAAGTCTAGCGCTAACGCCAACGGCTGTCCATGAAAATTGCCACCCGATATGATTTGATCGCTTTCCCAAAAAACATTCGGGTTGTCGGTCACCGAATTAATTTCGGTTTTAAATACCTTTTTGGCATATTCAATAGCATCTTTCGAAGCACCGTGCACTTGTGGAATACATCTAAATGAATACGGATCTTGCACGTGAACTTTTGGTTGCTCAATAATTTGGCTTCCTTCCAAAAATTCTAACACTCGTTTTGCAGTAATAATTTGGCCTTTGTGTGGTCGGATGTAATGAATCAACTCATTGAACGGTTCTTTACGTCCGTCAAATGCTTCTAACGAAATGGTTCCTATTAGATCCGCTAACCACGAAAATTTAGAAGCTTGCAATAAAATATGAACGCCATAAGCGCTCATGAATTGCGTTCCATTCAACAAGGCTAATCCTTCTTTAGATTGAAGGGCGATCGGCTTCCAACCAAAAGAATCCAAAACACTTGCCGAATCCTGCTTTTGATCTTGATACCAAACCTCACCTTCACCTAAAAGTGGCAAAGACAAATGGGCTAAAGGTGCTAAATCTCCAGAAGCACCCAAAGAACCTTGGGTATAAACTATAGGAAGAATATCATTGTTGTAAAAATCAACCAACCGCTCTACTGTTTCTAATTGAACGCCCGAATAACCATAACTAAGGGATTGTATTTTTAAAAGCAACATCAGTTTTACTATGGCTTTTGGCACTTCATCACCGGTTCCACAAGCATGAGATTTTACTAGATTTTCTTGTAATTGTTGTAAGTTTTCATTCGAAATTTTTACGTTGCACAAGGATCCAAAACCAGTGTTGATACCATAAATAGGTTCGTCATGTGATTGCATCTTTTGATCCAGATATTCTCTACATTTTACAATATTAATTTTAGCTTCTTCAGAAAGACCAACCTTTAGATTATGGCTGATAATATGTTGAATGTTTTCTAATGAAAGTACATCAGAGCTGATGTAATGCGAATTCTCCATGGAACTATTTTGATTGATGCCTCAAAATTCTACAAACGATCGTTAATAAACAAGGTTTGTTGATAATATCTTTGTTCAAATTGAAGATTCATTATTTTTTACACTTTAAATAAGTCTAAATATCAATGCAAGCAAAGCAGATTAGGAGTATTTTGCACTATTCATAAAAATTGGAATGCTTTTTTTTACTAGATGAAATTGCATTACTTTTGAAAAATTCTATACCGAAGCGATGTCATTCAACAGTATCTTTAAATCCAACTTCAGCACTTCCAATACTTTGGCGTTTAGTACTGTTACGGCACCTATTACAACCCCATTGGGGTAATCATTCACATACACTAGCTATTCGGTTTATTTTTTTCAAAAGAAAGAAACAAAAATGTACAATTCCAATTGCCTTTTACTTAAAATTTAATTTAAAATGAATGTATTAAAATTCGGAGGAACTTCGGTTGCCAATGCGCAAAACATCAATCTAGTGCTAGATATCGTTACCGAAGCCTCGAAAAAAGAAAAACTAGTGGTTGTGGTTTCGGCCTTTAGTGGCGTTACTGATTTATTAGTTCTAGCAGCAGCAAAAGCGTCGACAAAAGACAAACAATACCAAGAAATTGTAAGCCAAATTGAAAGCAAACACAAAGAAGCGATTTCGCAATTAATTCCGCTTTCTGAACAAAGCGAACTTATTGATACGATTAACAGCAACATCAATCATTTGAAAACCTTGCTAGACGGTTGTTATTTGTTAGGGGAATTGTCAAATAGAACTTCTGATACTATTCTAAGTTTTGGCGAATTGCTATCGTCTCAAATTATCGCAAAAGCCTTGCAGCAAAAGATCAAAAGTGCAAGTTATAAAGACAGTCGCGAGGTGATCAAAACCAACAATCATTTTGGAAAAGCGGTTGTAAATTTTGAAATTACCAACCAATTGATTGTCGATTATTTTAAAGACAGCGAATCAATAACTACAGTAATGCCTGGATTTATAGCCACTTCTAGTGATGGCAATACCACAACATTAGGTCGCGGAGGTTCTGATTATACGGCAGCCATCATTGCAGCGGCTCTTGACACGACCCAACTCGAAATTTGGACCGATGTGAACGGAATGTTTACCGCCAATCCAAAAATCGTAAAACAAGCACAACCCATCGAAACGATTTCGTATCAAGAAGCTATGGAGCTGTCGCATTTTGGAGCAAAAGTGCTGTATCCGCCCACAATTCAACCGGTACTGAAAAAGAATATTCCCATCTTAATCAAAAACACCTTTGAACCGGAAGCCGCTGGAACTTTAATTACTGCGAATGTTAATCGAAGCGAAAACCCCATCAAAGGAATTTCTCACATTGATAAAATTGCTTTGTTAACACTCGAAGGCTCCGGAATGATCGGTGTTTCTGGTTCTTCGAAACGATTGTTCGAGGTTTTGTCACAGGAAAGTATCAACGTTATTTTCATCACGCAAGCGTCCTCAGAGCATTCGATTTGTATCGGAATTTTAAATGTCGATGCAGATAAAGCACAAGTGGCGATTGACAAAGCATTTGAATTAGAAATCGCACAAAATAAAATCGACCCGTGTATCGTTGAAAAAAACCTTTGCATCGTTGCTCTAGTGGGCGAAAATATGAAAAACCACCAAGGATTGAGTGGCAAAATGTTTAGCACTTTAGGGAAGAATAATGTGAATATTAGAGCTATCGCACAAGGAGCATCCGAAAGAAATATATCGGTAGTCATTAACGAACGTGATGTCAAAAAAGCACTGAATACTTTGCACGAACGCTTCTTTGAAGACAACACCAAACAATTGAATTTGTTCGTGATGGGCGTTGGAAATGTCGGTGAAAAATTCATGGATCAAATTCACCAACAAAAGAAATTTTTAAAAGACAATTTGAAAATTAATCTTCGGGTAATTGCTATTTCCAATTCGAGAAAAATGCTTTTCGACGAAGACGGTATTTCGCTAAAAGATTGGAAAGAACTATTAGAGCATGGCGAGAAAGCCGACAAAGAAGCCTTTATTGCAAAAGTAAAAGAACTGAATTTGCGTAACAGTATTTTTGTCGACATTACGGCTAATGAAGTCATCGCAAACACTTACGATCAATACCTAAAAGAAAATGTAGCCGTAGTAACTTGTAATAAAATTGCCTGTTCTTCTGCATATGAGAATTATAGTACCTTAAAACAATTGTCTCGAAAATACAATGCCCCGTTTTTGTTTGAAACTAATGTGGGCGCTGGTTTGCCTATAATCGACACCTTGAAACACTTGATTGCTTCGGGCGATAAAATCAATAAAATTCACGCGGTGCTTTCGGGGAGTTTGAACTTTATTTTTAATAATTTTAGCGAAACGTACAACTTTCATGATGTAGTTAAAGAGGCAGGTGTTCAAGGTTTTACAGAACCCGACCCGAAAATTGATTTAAGCGGAGTTGATGTCGCCAGAAAGATTTTGATTTTGATTCGGGAAAGTGGCTATCAGATGGAAATTGAAGACATTCAAAACAATTCGTTCCTTCCTATCGAATGCATGAACACAACTACTAATGATGATTTTTTCAAATCACTTTTAACTCATGCCAGTCATTTTGAGAATTTATTAGCCGAAGCCAAGCAAAAGGATAGCCGCCTGAAATTTGTAGCTTCTTTTGAAAACGGAAAAGCGAGTGTTGGCTTGCAATTCATTCCATCAGATAGTCCGTTTTATAATTTAGAAGGAAAAGACAATATCGTACAGTTTTATACCGATCGTTATATAGACCAACCTTTGCTAATTAAAGGTGCTGGTGCTGGCGCTGCGGTAACCGCTTCGGGAATTTTTGCCGATGTGATTCGAATTGGAAATGTATAATTACAACCACAACTTATGAATGAAGTAAAACTCTTTTGCCCAGCAACCATTGCTAATCTTTCTTGTGGCTTCGACGTTCTTGGCGCTTGCTTGGATACTGTTGGCGACGAAATGATTGTTCGTAAATCAGCTCAAAAAGGAGTTCGAATTACTAAGATTGTGGGCGCCGATTTGCCTTTGGAAACCGAAAAAAATGTAGCGGGAGTTGCTGCTTTGGCTTTGCTAAATGAAATTGAAATCGATTTTGGATTTGAAATTGAAATCTACAAAAAAATCAAAGCGGGAAGCGGTATCGGAAGTAGCTCTGCTAGTGCAGCTGGAGCCGTTTTCGGAATCAACGAATTGATAGGAAAACGTTTTACCAGAAAAGAATTAGTACAATTTGCCATGCAAGGCGAAGTATTAGCCAGTGGCAGTGCCCATGCCGATAATGTGGCTCCTGCTCTTTGTGGCGGATTTACATTGGTTCGAGGCTATAATCCTTTGGATATTATCCGCATAGATAGCCCGAGCGAATTGTATGCTGCTGTAATCCATCCGCAAATTGAGTTAAAAACCTCTGAAATGCGAGCCGTTTTACAACCGATGATTTCTTTAAAAAGTGCCATAACACAATGGGGAAATGTAGGCGGTTTGATTGCCGGTTTGTATACTTCCGATTATGAATTAATCGGACGCTCCTTGCACGACGAAATTGTAGAACCATTGCGCGGGAAGTTCATTCCCCATTTTGATTTGGTAAAACAAACCGCACTTGATCATGGCGCTCTAGGTGCCGGAATTTCAGGATCAGGTCCGTCTATTTTTGCTTTGTCAAAAGGAAAAGTAACGGCACAAACTATTGCAGATGCGATGGCGAAAGTTTTTGATTCTACATCAATTCCTTATGAAATTCATGTTTCAAAAATCAACGCGGAAGGAGTCAAAATAATATAGAATTTGCGTCGTGCGACTCCAACTCGTAACTCGTAAATCGTAAATCTAAAATCAAAAATGAAATACTATAGCTTAAACCATAACGCTCCCAAAGTTTCTTTTCAAGAGGCGGTCATTCAGGGATTGGCACCTGACAAAGGGTTGTATTTTCCGGAAAGTATTGCCCCACTCCCCTCCGATTTCTTTGAAAATATCGAACAATATTCCAACGAAAAAATAGCTTATGAAGCCATAAAACAATTTGTTGGAAATGAAATTCCAGAAGAAAATCTAAAACAAATCATTGCTGAGACTTTATGCTTTGATTTTCCAACGGTAAAAGTGGAAGAAAACATCTACTCTTTAGAATTGTATCATGGCCCCACCATGGCTTTTAAGGATGTCGGCGCCCGATTTATGTCGCGATGCCTTGCCTATTTCAATAAAGACACCCAAGACAGTAAAAACACGGTTTTAGTAGCTACTTCGGGAGATACCGGCGGCGCTGTTGCGAGTGGGTTCCTTGGTGTTGCTGGCGTAGATGTTGTAATCTTATATCCATCTGGAAAAGTGAGTGACATTCAAGAGCGTCAATTGACAACCTTAGGACAAAACATTAGAGCATTAGAAGTTGATGGCGTTTTTGATGATTGTCAAGATATGGTTAAAAAAGCATTTTTAGATGAAAGCCTGAAAGGCAAAAACTTAACATCGGCCAATTCTATCAACATTGCACGATGGTTGCCACAAATGTTTTACTTTTTCTTTGCATACAAACAATTGAAATCTATAAAGAAACCTATGGTCTTTTCTTGTCCGAGTGGCAACTTTGGAAATATTTGCGCTGGAATTATGGCAAAACGATTGGGCTTACCCATTGAACACTTTGTCGCTTCCACTAATGTCAACGATACGGTTCCTCAATTTTTAGCTACTGGAACTTACACCCCAAAACCATCAAAGGCAACTATTTCGAATGCTATGGATGTAGGAAATCCGAGCAACTTTATTCGAATTCAAGAATTGTATCACCACGATTTGAACGAATTCAATAAAGATTTCTCTTCCTATTCTTATGATGACGAGACCACAACTGCTGCTTTGGGCGCTATTTATAAAACTACAGGATACATTGCCGAACCACATGGTGTAGTGGGCTATTTAGGATTGAAAAAAGAAATGTTAAACTACCCGAATGCGATAGGAATCTTCCTAGAAACAGCGCATCCAATTAAATTTCTGGATGTCGTAGAACCCATATTGCATTTCAAACTCCCGATTCCAAAACAAATCGAAAGTGTTTTAAATAAGAAAAAAGTAAGTATGAAGATTCAAACGTATGACGATTTGAGATTTTTTTTACAAACTTCCTAATGTCAAAAAAGCGTTACCAATGGTGGCAATAATATCGGAAGCAATAAACGATTCGCTGCCTGTTTCAACTATTTTAATAGTGGCGGTTACTCCGTGAAGGTAGACGCCCAATATCGCTGCATCGACGGGTTCGTATGATTGTGCCATCAAACTCGCAATCATTCCGGTTAAGACATCGCCACTCCCAGCAGTGGCTAAAGCAGCATTTCCAGTAGTATTTTTGTAAACAGTTTCACCATCGATGATATGAGTTGGTGCGCCTTTCATCACGATTATTACTTCGTGTTTTAGTGAGAAGGCAATGGTTCTTTGTAATTTTTCGTCTTCCGAATCCCAATTACCAATAAGCCGTTCTAGTTCTTTAAGATGCGGTGTTAGAATGGTTCTTTTAGGAAGCAGGTAAACCCAATCCGGATGATGAGCCAAAGCATTTAAGGCATCTGCATCTACGACTAAGGTTGTTCTATTGGCTTTTAGAAAATCATGAAAGGCTTTTTGAGTTTGCGGATCCAAACCCATTCCGGGTCCGATTCCTATGGCTTGAGGTTTTATATTGAAAGTGATATCGGAAATAAATTCCTCGGAAACATCAGTGATGACCATGACTTCTGGAATTCCGATTTGGAGAATTTCATAACCGCATTTGGGAATGAAAGCAGTCACCAATCCGCAACCCGTTTTGAGTGCGGCTTTTGAAGTTAGGGAAATGGAACCCATTTTACCATAACTTCCTCCGATTAACAAAACGTGTCCTTGCAATCCTTTGTGCGTTATGGGATTCGTGGATTTGTAACGCTTGAGGATTTCTTTTTTCGTAACTAAAATGAAAGGTGTCATGTGAAATGTTTTACTAAAGTTACAAAATATCTGTTGGAAATAGGGCTTCCCAAAGTGCGTAAAATGCCTAGCCCCGATAGCAGCGGAAATCCTCGTAGAGATTGGAGCGGATAGCGGGAACTAGCTCCTTAAAAAAACTAGGAATTTTGCACTATTGTCGACCTATTTCGATAAATTTTAAATAAATTAGCAGCATTAAATTTTATAACTACGAATAATGAAAAATACTGCACTTACGCACCTTCACGAAAGGTTGGGCGCCAAAATGTTACCGTTTGCTGGATACAACATGCCTATTTTATACGAAGGGGTCAATGCCGAACACGAAACGGTTCGCAACGCGGTGGGTGTTTTTGATGTCTCTCACATGGGTGAATTTTTGTTGACGGGCGAAAATGCGTTGGCTTTGATTCAGAAAGTAACTTCGAATGATGCTTCGACTTTAACGATTGGGAGAGCGCAGTATTCTTGTTTGCCAAACAACGATGGCGGTATTGTAGATGATTTGATTGTTTATAAAATGAAAGAACAGCAGTATTTGTTAGTCGTGAACGCCTCGAATATTGATAAAGATTGGAAATGGATTTCCAGTCACAATGATTTGGGGGTGGAGATGAGAAACCTATCGGATGATTATTCGTTATTGGCTATTCAAGGTCCGAAGGCTGTGGAAGCGATGCAATCGTTGTCTTCGATTGATTTGGCTGCGATTCAATATTATCATTTTGAAGTGGCTGATTTTGCTGGATTTGAGCATGTTATTATTTCTGCAACGGGATATACCGGTTCGGGTGGCTTTGAAATTTATTGCAAGAACTCGGAAGCAGAAGCGATTTGGAATAAGGTTTTTGAAGCTGGAAAAGCATTTGGAATCAAACCAATTGGTTTAGCGGCTCGTGATACCTTGCGTTTGGAAATGGGCTTTTGTTTGTATGGCAACGATATCAACGACACGACTTCGCCTTTGGAAGCTGGATTGGGTTGGATTACGAAATTCACCAAAGATTTTGTCAACTCCGAGAACTTGAAAAAACAAAAAGAAGCAGGTGTTACGAAGAAATTAGTAGCTTTTGAAATGCAGGAGCGTTCGGTTCCGAGACACGATTATGAAATTGTAGATGCTGAAGGAACTATGATTGGCGTAGTAACTTCGGGTACAATGTCGCCTTCAATGAATGTCGGAATTGGATTGGGATATGTAACGGTTGCCCACAGTGCGATGGATAGCATGATTTACATTCGCATTCGTAAAAATGACGTTCCGGCTAAAGTGGTAAAGTTGCCCTTTTATAAGAAATAAAAGGGATTTGCCTTTTTGCCGAGGTTGGTTAACTATTTGAAAAAACAAAAGAATAATACTATTTTTGCTTGGAAATACAGAAGCAATAAAAACAAAATTTAGAAATGGGAAGAGCGTTTGAATTCCGAAAAGGAAGAAAAATGAAACGTTGGTCAGCGATGGCCAAAGCGTTTACAAGAATTGGGAAAGATATTGTCATGGCGGTCAAAGAGGGCGGTCCGAATCCGGATGCCAATTCTCGTTTGCGTGCGGTGATTCAAAATGCCAAAGCGGCCAACATGCCGAAAGAGAATGTAGAGCGTGCCATTAAAAAAGCTACCGATAAAGACACGGCGAATTATAAAGAAGTATTGTTTGAGGGCTATGCGCCTCATGGAATTGCGATATTGATTGAAACCGCTACAGATAACAACAACCGAACAGTTGCTAATATTAGAAGTTACTTTAATAAATGTAACGGTACGATGGGAACACAAGGTTCGGTTGAGTTTATGTTTGACCACACTTGTAATTTCCGAATTCCAAAAGGAAATTTAGATCCAGAAGAATTGGAATTGGAACTAATCGATTTTGGGGCTGAAGAAGTTTTTGAAGACGAAGACGGAATTTTAATCTATGCTCCTTTTGGGAGCTTTGGAGCTATTCAAAAAGAATTAGAAACCCGAGGCATTGAAATCCTTTCTTCTGGTTTTGAAAGAATTCCACAAATGCTAAAACAATTGACCGAAGCGCAAGTAGCCGATGTGGAGAAATTGTTAGAGAAAATTGAAGAAGATGATGACGTTCAGAATGTGTATCATACGATGGAGGAAAATTAATTGATACTACTCGTGTTACAAATAAAAAAGTCCCGAAGTAATTTCGGGACTTTTTTTATCATCTATTGTGAATCAATCATTACTTAATGAATTCTATTTTTTGAGCTTCTTCTTCATTCACGCTATCGAAGAAACCTTGTTCGCTCATCCAATCATCGCTGAATACTTTACTCATGTATCTAGAACCATGATCTGGAAAGATAGCGATTACGTTGCTTGTAGCCGTGAATTCGCCTTCTTCTGCGTATTGTTTGATAGCTTGCAAGACGGCACCTGAAGTATATCCTACAAACAAACCTTCTTTTTTGGCAATTTCTCTAGTAGCATGCGCACTTTCTTCATCTGACACCTTCATGAATTTATCGATAACGTCAAAATCTGTTGCCGTTGGAATTAAGTTTTTTCCTAAACCTTCTATTCGATATGGATAGATCTCATCATTATCAAATTCTTTGGTTTCGTGGTATTTTTTCAATACCGAACCAAAAGCATCAACTCCTAAAATTCGGATATTTGGATTTTGTTCTTTCAAAAACTTAGCGGTTCCCGAAATGGTACCACCGGTTCCACTACAAGCTATTAAATGGGTAATTTTTCCTTGTGTTTGCTCCCAAATTTCTGGTCCAGTACTTTTATAATGGGCGTCAATATTCAATTGATTGAAATATTGATTGATGTAGACAGAACCTTTGGTTTCTTCATGCAATCGTTTGGCAACACTGTAATAGGAACGTTCATCATCAGCAGAAACATTGGCTGGGCAAACATATACTTTAGCACCCACACTGCGCAGCATGTCGATCTTATCTTTTGATGATTTGGAACTTACTGCCAAAATACAATTGTACCCTTTTATAATACTAACCATAGCCAAACTAAAGCCAGTATTTCCGGAAGTGGTTTCGATGATAGTATCACCAGGAGAAAGTATACCGCGTTTTTCAGCTTCTTCTATGATAAATAAAGCGATTCTATCTTTGGTAGAATGTCCTGGATTAAATGCTTCTACTTTCGCATAAAAATTACCGTCTAAATTCTCGGTCACTTTGTTGAGTTTAATAAGAGGTGTGTTTCCTATTAATTCCAAGATATTATTGTAGGCTTTTATTTCTTGTTTCATAAAAAAAATAGTTAATCAAGGTATTGTAACGTTTTTCAGTCGACCTCAAAACCTTGCAAATTTAACAAAAAAATTCTAATTACTTTTCAATTTTTTCTAAATCTAACAAAAATGCAAATTCTTTGGACAATTCTTTTAACGCTTCAAAACGTCCCGATGCACCACCATGACCCGCATCCATATTCGTGTCTAGGAATAATAAATTTTCATTTGTTCTCAGAACTCTTAATTTAGCTACCCATTTAGCTGGTTCCCAATATTGCACCTGAGAATCGTGCAAACCTGTTGAAACGTATAGGTTCGGATAGGCTTGTGCCTTTACATTGTCGTAAGGTGAATACGACCGCATATAGTCGTAATACTTTTTCACATTTGGATTTCCCCATTCGTCGTATTCTCCGGTTGTTAATGGAATGGAATCGTCTAACATTGTCGTCATAACATCAACGAAAGGAACTTGCGCAATGACACCGTTATACAATTCTGGCGCCATGTTGATGATGGCTCCCATTAGCAATCCACCTGCAGAGCCACCTTCGGCATACAAATGCTCTGGAGAAGTATATTTTTGTGCAATCACAAATTTAGAACAGTCAATAAAATCAGTGAATGTATTTTTCTTTTTCAGCAGTTTCCCATCTTCATACCACTGGCGTCCTAAATCCTCCCCGCCGCGAATGTGAGCTATGGCATATACAAAACCACGATCTAACAATGACAATCGAGTAGATGAAAAATACGGATCCATTGAAATTCCGTAAGAACCATAAGCATATAAAAGCAATGGATTCTTTCCTTCTTTCTGCAATCCTTTTCGATAAACCATAGAAATAGGAACTTTCGTTCCGTCATTGGCGGTAGCCCAAACCCGTTCTTCGATGTAATTATTTTTGTCAAACTGACCCCCGAGAACTTGTTGTTCTTTTTTGATTTCTTTGGTTTTGGTTTTCATATTAAAATCGATTACCGAAGAAGGTGTCGCCATCGATTGGTAGCCGTAACGCAAAATATCCGTATCAAAATCGACATTCGTTGTGGTGTAAGCCGTGTATGTTTCAATATCAAAAGGCAAATAGTACTCTCCTTTCCCACTCCACGGCATGATGCGAATTTTATTCAACCCATTGCTGCGTTCCGAAACTACTAAATACTCTTTAAAAATATCAATACCTTCTAACAACACATCCTCTCTATGCGGAAGAATGTCTTTCCAATTTTCTTGCGAGGTAGCATTTTCTGGCGTTTTCATCAATTTAAAATTGGTGGCTTTGTCTTTATTAGTTACAATGTAGAAACTATCTCCATAATGCGAAACGCTATATTCTAGTCCGCGTACTCTTTTCTGAAACACTTTAAACTCACTATCTGGTTCGTCTGCTTTAACGAAGCGATATTCATCCGTTAACGTACTCGACGAACTGATCGAAATGTATTTTTTCGATTTTCCTTTCGCCACGCTCACATTGAAAGTATCGTCTTTTTCAAAATAAACCAAAACATCAGAGGCGGTATCGGTTCCTAATTTGTGTTTGTATACTTTATCGGAGCGCAATGTTTTTTCATCTTGACGTGTGTAGAAAATTGTATGGTTATCATTCGCCCAAGTAGCATTTCCAGTAGCATTATCTATTTTGTCCGATAAAATTTCACCTGTAAGCAGGTTTTTAATTTGCAACGAATATATTCTTCTTCCCACCAAATCTAAGGCAAAAATGGCAAACTGATTGTCGTTGCTAATGCTAATGCCACTCAAATTGAAATATTTGTGTCCTTTAGCCATTTCATTACCGTTGAACATGATTTCTTCTGGCGCATCTAAACTTCCTTTTTTTCTGGCGTAAATAGGATAATCTTGGCCTGTTTCAAAACGAGTGATGTAGTAATACCCATTATAAAAATAAGGAACCGATTGGTCGTCTTCTTTAATACGTCCTTTCATTTCTTCATACAAATCAGCTTGAAATGCTTTGGTACTGGCAGTAACAGTATGGTAGTACTCGTTTTCTTTATTCAAATAATCAATGACTTCTGGATTCTCCCGATCGTTTAGCCAAAAATAATTATCTAGCCGAACGTCGCCGTGTTTTTCTAAGGTTTTGGGTTTAATGGAAGCCATGGGGGCTTTTACTGATTTCGACATAGTTTGCATTTTGTTTTGAGAATAGGACGATGCAAAAATAACACAAAGGCAATACAGAATAAGGTGATTTTTCATCTAATTAATAGTTATAATGACTTTGCAATTTAGTATTTTCGCTGCTTTAAACCAGTAAAAAATTATCAACATGTTTGGAGATTTAATGGGAATGATGGGTAAAATGAAAGAAACCCAAGAAAAAGTAGCACAAACCAAAAAGAGATTAGACACCGTTATCCTTGATGAACAAAGTACTGACCAACTCTTGAGCGTTTCTATTTCGGCAAACAATCAGCTAAAAGCAGTAAAAATTGATGATGCTTTACTGCAAGACAAAGAGCAGTTAGAAGATTACTTGCTTGTAGTTATCAACAAAGCGATTGAAAAAGCAACAGCCATTCATCTTGCTGAAATTGAAGCCGTATCTAAAGTTGACTTGCCCATGATTCCTGGAATGGAAGATTTGTTTAAGTAATCTAAAATTCCATTTTTTCTAAAGCTTCTAGGACATAAGTGTGCATCACTTCTTTATAGTCGAGATGCGTGACCATGCGCAAGGTGTTTTTTGCTAACAAACTAATGGCAATTCCTTTTTGAGCTAGTTTTTCTATGACTTCCTTGTCAGCAATATGCGCTTGTACTGAAAAAACAACAATATTGGTTTCAACGGTTTCCACTTTGGCGACCCAAGAACATGATTCGAGTTGTTTGCCCAATTCTTTGGCTCGGCGGTGATCGTCTTCGAGGCGGTTGATATTGTTTTGCAAAGCGTAGATTCCGGCTGCAGCTAAATACCCCGATTGGCGCATGTTGCCTCCAAATATTTTTCGAATGCGTAACGCTTGGTGCATGTTTTCTGCGCTAGAAAGAAGTACTGAACCAATGGGTGCTCCTAATCCTTTAGAGAAACAAACCGAAATAGTATCAAACAATTCTCCGTATTGTTTAGGTTGTTGTTTCTTGGCAATTAAAGCATTCCACAATCGGGCACCATCCAAATGGAATTTTAAATTATGTGCGAGACAAACTTGTTTAATTTTTTGCAATTCTTCAATTTCGTAACAAGCGCCACCCCCTTTATTGGTTGTATTTTCGATACCTACCATTTTCGATAAGGGCGTGTGGTAGAATTCAGGGTCATTGATCCCATTTTTGACTTGCTCGGCGGTAATCATGCCGCGATTTCCATCCAACAAATTAAAGTTGACGCCACTATTAAAGGAAGCACCACCCGATTCATACAAATGAATGTGCGACCACTTATCGCAAATAATCTGATCGCCGGGATTGGTATTGAGTTTAATGGCGGTTTGATTCGCCATAGTTCCGGAAGGGAAAAATAGAGCGGCTTCCATTCCGAATACCTCTGCCACCATTTTTTCGAAGGCATTGACGGTGGGATCTTGTTTGAAAACATCGTCGCCCACTTTAGCATGGAACATGGCTTGCAACATTTCTGGTGACGGTTTAGTGACCGTATCGCTGATTAAATTTATTTCCATATCAACTGTAGATAGTTTACTTTTGTTTTGTAAAATTGTGGTTTGAAACTGAATTCCTAGCCCCGATAGTAACGAAAATCCTTTTGTGCCAGTTTTTGGCGCAAAAGATTGAAGTGAATAGCGGGAATCAGCTTCTGAAAATCATCGCCAAAATTAAATATAATTTATGACAACTACCGAACAAATTAAAGGTATTGTGGAGCGCCTTGGTGCGTTGAGGAGGTATCTTTGACATTGATGCCAAACAAATTGAAATAGCCAACGAAGAAGAGAAAACGTTTGCTCCCAACTTTTGGGATAATGCAAAGGAAGCAGAATTGCTAGTTAAGAATCTGAGGTCCAAGAAGAAATGGGTCGAAGATTACGAAAAAGCTATCGTCATGACCGACGAATTGCAAATCGCTTATGAGTTTTATAAAGAAGGGGAACTCACCCCGGAAGAACTTGACGAACAATATGTGGTAACCAACACCTTTATCGAGGGCATTGAATTTAAAAACATGCTTTCGGAAGAAGGCGATACTTTGAGTGCGGTAATCCAAATTACAGCGGGTGCTGGCGGAACCGAAAGTTGCGACTGGGCGGAAATGCTCATGCGCATGTACATGATGTGGGCCGAGAAAGAAGGGTATAAAATTAAAGAACTGAATTTTCAAAAAGGCGAAGCGGCTGGAATTAAAACCGTGACCCTAGAGATTGAAGGCGATTATGCTTTTGGTTATTTGAAAGGAGAAAATGGCGTACATCGCTTGGTGCGTATTTCCCCTTTTGATAGCAATGCGAAACGGCATACCTCGTTTGTTTCGGTTTATGTTTATCCGTTAGTGGATGATACGATTGAAATTGAGATTAATCCTGCTGATATTGATATTATCACTTCTCGTTCTAGCGGCGCTGGTGGGCAAAATGTGAATAAAGTGGAGACTAAAGTACAATTGTTTCATAAACCAACTGGTATTCAGATTCAATGTTCGGAAACCCGTTCTCAGCAAGACAACAGACAACGAGCGATGCAGATGTTGAAATCGCAGTTGTATGAAATAGAATTAAAAAAACAGCAAGAACAACGCAATGATATTGAAGCTGGGAAAATGAAAATTGAGTGGGGTTCGCAAATTCGGAACTACGTGATGCATCCCTATAAGTTAGTAAAAGATGTTAGAACAGGTTTTGAAACTAGCGATGTGGACGGCGTGATGAATGGCGAAATCGATGAATTTTTGAAAGCTTTTCTGATGATGATGGGACAGAAAGAGGAATAGTTATCGGTTGTCAGTTGTTAGTTGATGGACTTAGATTCTACTAATGGTTTTTAATTTCTATTCTTAAAATTGAAATAATTCTTCACTTTATTTCGTTCGATACATTGGATATTAGCTTTCAATTTGTTTTATTTGAACTCTATTAAATCAATTCTTACTTATGAAATCCTACACTATACTTGAAATCAATGAAGTTCTTAAAGGTGTCATTGCTGGCTCAACCTCACAAACGATAACGGCTCCCGAACAATTAGAAATTGCTAATGAATCGGAGATATCATTTATAGGAAACAAGAAGTATGAAAAACTTTGGGAAACCTCGAAAGCTTGTGTGGCGATCGTCAACGAAGATATTTCTATAGAACCTGGAGAAAACAGAGCTTTTATAAAAGTTAAGAATGCCGACTTAGCGATGTCACAAGTCTTAGAAATGTTTGCTCCTAGCACGCCTATTTTTGCTCAGGACATTCACCCAACGGCGGTTATAGATGATTCGGCGGTTATAGGAACTGGCGTTCGAATTGGTGCTGGAAGTTATATCGGTCCAAAAGTTAGCATTGGCAATAACACTACCATTTACCCCAACGTGACCATTTTAGATGAATGTACGATTGGAAAGAATACGGTGATTTGGCCTGGAACTGTAATTCGTGAACGTTGTCATATAGGGAGCGATTGCATCATTCATCCGAACGCTACTATTGGTGCCGATGGTTTTGGGTTTCGTCCTTGTGCCGAACGTGGGTTGGTTAAGATTCCGCAAATTGGAAATGTAATTATCGGAAACAATGTGGAAATTGGAGCTAATACTTGTGTCGATCGTGGTAAATTTAGTTCTACCATTTTAGGCGATGGTTGCAAGATTGACAATTTGGTTCAAATTGGTCACAATTCTAAATTAGGGAAGTTCTGTATCATGGCTGGAAACTCCGGTTTAGCGGGCTCGGTAACTTTAGGAAATGGTGTCATTATTGGCGGGAGTGCTTCTATAAAAGACCATACTACTATCGGAGATGGCGCTATTGTAGGTGCGGGCTCGGGTGTTACAGGCGATATTCCCGCAGGCAAAACCATGTTAGGCTACCCAGCTGTTGAAGCTAGAGATGCATTGAAACAATGGGCCATTTTGAAACGATTGGTAAAAAACTCTTAAACGGTATAAGAACTTCAACTAAACCACTATAGGCAAAAACCTGCTAAGTTTGATGGTAAGTTCAACACGAATTTCACTAATTAGCACGAATTTACAATAATCAATTCGTGATAATTAGTGAAATTCGTGTTTAAATTTTTAGCTGAAAGTTAAATAGTTCCGTGTTTTAACTATTTCAATAACCAATGAAACTTCTTCTTATAAAAACAACTTCAGTAAATAATACACTAAGGTTGCTATTATTGCCGATACTGGAATGGTTAATATCCAAGCCCAAAGTAGGTTTACCGTTACACCCCAACGTACAGCCGAAATTCTTTTGGTAATTCCAACGCCAATAATAGAGCCTGTTATTGTATGTGTTGTTGATACGGGTATTTTAAAATGTTCCGTCATGAACAAGGTTAAAGCACCGGCCGATTCAGCCACTACTCCTTCGAAAGCGGTAACTTTTGTAATTTTAGAACCCATTGTTTTTACGATTTTCCAACCGCCACTCAAAGTTCCTGCAGCGATTGCCGAATAACAAGCAATCGGAATCCAACCCGGCATTTGACCATCTATTTTAATTCCATCTTTTTCAGAAGGCAAAACCACGTGCAACCATTCAGGCATTGAAGCTGCTGAAACACCGCTCGTATGAATGTATACTGCTACTGCAGCGGCAATAATACCCATTACTTTTTGAGAATCATTTCCACCGTGTCCTAAACTAAAAGAGGCTGAAGAAAGCAATTGCATTTTCTTTAGAATGGCTTCAGCTTGTGCGGTTGAAAAAGAACTGAAAAGTAAATTAAACGTAGCAATACTGAAGAATATTAATCCTACCAGCATCCATTTGATATTAGAAGGTTCGGCAAGTACACTTAAAAAATGGTTTGAAAATCTAGGTTTCTTTATAGTATCATATCCAACCAAAACGCTCGATAAAAACCAAAGGACTAAAAGCATTAATAGTAGCGTAAGGATTTTTGGATAAATACTTTTCTTAGAAGAATACATCAACCAAAGGGAAATAAAATAAGAAATAATCATTCCCAGCAAGGGTGCTAATGCAATAAATGCGACAATTACTAAAACTCCTGAAGGAAGTGAGCCGTCTTCTCCTGGTTTGTACCAGTTGACCACGTTAAAACCGGCATGAGCAATTGCGGCACCTGCAAATCCTCCAATTAAGGTATGGGAAGAGGACGAAGGAATTCCTTTCCACCATGTGATTAAATTCCATATAATCGCGGCAATAACTCCAGATAGAATTACCACCAAGTCGATATTTTCTGTTTTAGCCGTTTTAGCTACTGTATCGGCTACACCAAAACCAAAAACCCAATAGGCTAAAAAGTTGAAAAAGGCTGCCCATACCACCGCTTGAAATGGAGTAAGTACTTTTGTGGCAACGATTGTTGCTATAGAATTGGCGGCATCATGAAAACCATTGATATAATCAAAAAGCAGCGCCAGTACAATGATAGTTAAAAGTAAAGCCATAAGAAAGTATCGAATTATACAATGCTACATTAAGAATGTTTCACTGAAATTTGTTCAAGAACATTAGAAACACTTTTGCATTTGTCGGAAGCAGATTCTAATGATGACAACACTTCTTTGTATTTAATGATATTTTTTGCATCGGTTTCATTTTCAAAAATATCCGACACCGCTTTATTAAAAACCATATCCGCTTTGCTTTCTAATTTGTTGATTTTCTTGCAAATGTCCCGAATGATTCTTGGGTTTTTTAAGTCTTTCAATTCTTGAATCGCCAATCCAATTAGCTGACAAGCTTCTAGATTGATTTCGGTTAATTTTCGAATCGATTTAGTGATTTTTTCTACTTGATACAAACGCATTCTACTGGCAGCACCGTTCATATAGTCGGCCACGTTATCAATAGCTTTTATTAAGGAATGGATGTCTTCGCGATCAAAAGGAGTAATAAAATTACGGCTTAACTCTAAGTGGGTTTTATGAGTGATTTCTTCAATTCGGGCCTCTAATTCCTCAATTTTCACATAATATTCTTCACGCTGTTCTTTTGGCGCATTTACCGCTTCATGAAGAGTTTCGGCTAAAACAATTAAATTGGTAGACGCTTGTTCAAACAACGGAAAGAACTTTTTATCTTTAGGTACCAAAAACTGAAAAATACTGTTTAATGTCATTGTGGTCTAATTAAGTTGCAAAAGTAAACTTCTAATGTTAAGTTAATATTAACTTTTCGTCTAAAGATGAAAAGGAAACTGATGATTCCGATTTTGGAACTTGTTTTTATTTCAATCGTTTTCGTACTTTAGCCATTCAAAAATACGAAACAAATTCGTAATCTTTTATAATCCTTTTTAAGCGGCAACAGAAATCAAATTCTATGGACATTAACTTCAACAAAAACGAAGATCATAACAAACTTTTAGTCTCCGATTTAAAGCAACGTTTTGCAAAAGTAAAACTAGGCGGCGGAGAAAAACGAATCGAAAAATTGCATGCAGAAGGTAAAATGACCGCTCGGGAACGAATCGCATATTTGCTAGATCCAAAAGTAAAATCTATAGAAATTGGTGGGTTTGTAGGTGACGGAATGTATGCCGAACACGGAGGCTGCCCTTCTGGGGGTGTGGTAATCAAAATAGGATATGTTAAAGGAAAACAATGTATTGTCGTTGCCAATGATGCCACTGTAAAAGCAGGTGCTTGGTTTCCAATTACCGGAAAAAAGAATTTACGCGCTCAAGAAATCGCTATTGAAAATCGGTTGCCTATTATTTATTTGGTAGATAGTGCTGGGGTTTATTTGCCATTGCAAGATGAAATATTTCCAGATAAAGAACATTTTGGAAGAATCTTCCGCAACAATGCAATAATGTCAAGTATGGGAATTACCCAAATTGCTGCTGTAATGGGAAGTTGCGTTGCTGGGGGTGCCTATTTACCAATCATGAGCGATGAAGCGATGATTGTAGACAAAACAGGTAGTATTTTCTTGGCCGGAAGTTATTTAGTGAAAGCCGCAATCGGAGAAACTATAGACAATGAAACCCTTGGTGGAGCAACAACGCACTGCGAAATTTCGGGAGTCACCGATTATAAAGCCAAAGACGACAAAGATGCCTTAGACAGAATTAAAAGTATTGTTGGGAAAATTGGAGATTATGACAAAGCCGGATTCAATAGAGAAAAACCATTGAAACCAGCGCTAAAAGAAGAAGATATGTATGGAATTCTTCCGAAATCCCGTGCGGATCAATATGATATGTATGAAATCATCCATCGATTGGTCGACAATTCGGAAATGGATGAATACAAGGCGGGCTATGGAAAAACTTTGATTACAGCCTACGCAAGAATTGACGGTTGGGCTGTTGGAATCATCGCTAATCAAAGGAAAGTTGTAAAAACTGCCCAAGGTGAAATGCAATTTGGAGGTGCCATATATTCAGACTCTGCCGATAAAGCGACTCGTTTTATTGCCAACTGCAATCAAAAGAAAATTCCTTTAGTATTTCTTCAAGATGTAACGGGTTTTATGGTAGGTTCCAAATCGGAACATGGCGGTATTATTAAAGATGGTGCGAAAATGGTCAATGCGGTTTCAAATTCGGTTGTCCCGAAATTTACAGTCATCATTGGAAATTCGTATGGCGCCGGAAATTATGCCATGTGCGGAAAAGCTTATGACCCTCGATTGATATTTGCATGGCCAAGCGCAGAATTAGCCGTAATGGGTGGCACTCAAGCTGCCAAAGTGTTGATGCAAATTGAAGCCTCGTCTTTGAAAGCCAAAGGTGAAATCGTTGACGAGCAAAAAGAAAAAGAGCTGTTTGATAAGATTAAAGCGCGCTATGATGCACAAGTTTCTCCCTATTACGCCGCTTCAAGATTGTGGACGGATGCTATCATTGATCCCCTTGAAACCCGTACTTGGATTTCCATGGGAATCGAAGCAGCCAACCATGCTCCTATTGAAAAGAAATTTAATCTCGGCGTAATTCAAGTATAAATAGTGAAACAACACTAGCTTTTTAGCTACTTAAAATAGAATTCAAACCTATCGTATGAAAAAAAGTATTTCGCTTTTAATATTCCTTTTAATCTATTGTATAGGGTTTGCACAAGAATCGTTTACTAGAAAAGATTCCCTTCATGGCGGATTGCGCATCGAAAGAACTTGTTATAACGTATTGCGATACGACTTAAACATTAAGATCAATCCAACAGAAAAATTCATTGTCGGGTATAACGACATTACTTTCAAAGTGCTTGAAAACACTACCAAACTTCAGTTAGATTTGTTCGAAAACATGAGCATTGACAGCATCGTATTAAATCAAAAAAAAATATCTTATTCTAGAGAATTCGATGCCGTTTTTCTAAAGTTTCCAATGGCTTTAGCAAAAGATTCTGAACATAAAATTAGCTTTTATTACTCCGGAAAACCAATAATTGCAAAACGGGCTCCTTGGGATGGCGGTTTTGTTTTCAAAAAAGACACTGCTGGAAAGGATTGGGTGGCCGTCGCCGTTCAAGGAACTGGAGCTAGTTTATGGTATCCGTGCAAAGACTCACAAACCGACGAGCCCGACAATGGGGCAACCATTAAAGTCGCGGTGCCGAATGGTTTAATGAATGTATCCAATGGCCGTTTGATTGGGCAAGAAAACTTGAAAAATGGCTATACGCGTTGGGATTGGGAAGTGAAAAATCCGATCAACAATTACGACATTACAGTAAATATTGGCGATTATGTCCATTTTGGAGAAACCTATAAAGGCCTAGATCTAAATTATTATGTACTTCGAGAAAATGAAGCCAAAGCTAAAGTACAATTCGAACAAGTGAAACCAATGTTGGATTGCTTTCAGAGTAAGTTCGGAACCTACCCTTTTGTAGACGATGGCTATAAATTAGTAGAAAGTCCTTATTTAGCTATGGAACACCAAAGTGCTGTTGCTTATGGGAATGGGTATGTAAATGGATATCTCGGTGGTGACTTATCGGGTACTGGAATAGGAATGTTATTCGATTACATCATCATTCATGAAAGTGGTCACGAATGGTTTGGAAACAGTATAACTTCCAAAGATATTGCCGACATGTGGATTCATGAAGGTTTCACAATGTATGCCGAAGTAGTTTATCTGGAATGTCAATATGGATACGACAAAGCCATGAAATACATAAATGGGATGCAACAAAACATTCGAAATGACAAACCGCTAATTGGTCCGTATGGCGTCAACAAAGAAGGTTCTAATGATATGTATCCAAAAGGGGCCCTATTGTTAAATACGCTCCGACATGTAGTAAATGATGATGCCAAATGGTGGCAATTGCTCCTGAATTATACTCAAAATTTCCGTTATCAAATTATTGATACCGAAAACGTTATTGCTTTTTTTAACCAACAAACGGGTAAAAACCTTACTCCTATTTTTAATGAATATTTGCGTTATGTTGGCATTCCTTCTTTAGATTTAAAGTTAAATAAAGGCACTTTACAATATCGTTGGAGATGCAATACTACCGATTTCAATATGCCTGTGGATATTTATATTAAAGGAAAAGTAGTCCGATTGAAACCTATTACAAAATGGAAAAAGTCATCCCTTAAGATCCAAAAACTAAAAGACATAACGGTTTTGAAAGACCATTTCTTGATAACCGTTTC
>CALPUN020000012.1 GCA_943326765.2 Bifidobacterium breve
AGCTCGTATTATTTCGGGTTTGAAAAGCTTTTTTTCCTACTTAATTTTTGAAGATTTTCGGGATACCAATCCCATGACCTTAATTGAAGCACCTCGAATTGGGCGCAAACTTCCCGATACGCTTTCTCTTTCTGAAATTGACGCCCTAATAGCGGCAGTTGATTTAAGCTCTTCCGAAGGCGAACGCAACCGTGCTATTTTAGAAACATTATACGGCTGCGGCCTTCGGGTTTCAGAATTGGTGACTTTAAAAATTTCCGATCTTTTTTTTGAAGAAGGATTTCTCAAAATTACTGGGAAAGGCAACAAACAACGTTTTGTTCCTATTGGGAACTTAACTCAAAAATATATGGAACTCTATAGAGATTCCGTTCGAAATCATCTTGTAGTTCAAAAAGGATTTGAAGACACTTTGTTTTTGAACCGACGAGGAAAACAGTTGACGCGTGCCATGATTTTTACAATCATAAAAACGTTAGCCGTTAAAATCAACCTTACTAAAGTAATAAGTCCACATACTTTTAGACATTCATTTGCTACCCATTTGTTAGAAAATGGAGCCGATTTAAGGTCGATTCAACTGATGTTGGGACATGAATCGATTACAACTACGGAGATTTATGTTCACTTGGATCGCAAGCACCTTACCCAAATCATGAATACGTTTCACCCACGAAAATCGAGGTAGTGGCATCGTACTTAGTTTGTAGTCTCCTAATTTTATAAAAAACAGCTTTAATCTTACATTAAATGTTAAATTTTGAATATTCGTGTATTTTATCGGATAAAAATTACATTTAATCGATTTTTTATAATTATGTTTGACAACGCTTTTAGAATGAAAGCCAATTAGTAAATCCAATTTTGCCCCAAATTAATTTACATTGCCCCTATGGATACCTACAATTCCGGAGATTTAAAAATTTTAGAAGAACGGAATAATTTTTATAAAAAATTATTATTTCAATCCCCCGATTTGATTTTTCAGTTTTCAATAACTTCAAAAGGACAGCTCACGTTTCCTTTTATGAGTAAATCGATGATTACTCATTTCGATTTAACGGCAGAAGAGAAAAGCAGCGATGCTTTTAGCATATTTCAAAATAAAATTCTATCAGAAGATTTCGAATTATTTTTAGAATCTATTGATCAATCCAAAAGAAGTTTGACCACCTGGAAGCATGAGTTTAGAACATTGCTGCCAAACAAAGGATTGCGATGGTATAAAGGATTTGCTACCCTTGAAGAAGATAAAGAAGGTACCGTACATTTTTTTGGAAAAATTACGGAGATCACTGAATTTAAAAAACAGGAACTCAAATTAAGACTTTCCGAACAGCGGTATTTATTTGCACTAGAAGCTTCTTCGGAGGGGATTTGGGATTTAGATGTAAAAACAAACAACGTTTTTTATTCATCACAATCTATGAAAATGCTAGGTTTTGAAGAACAGGATACCATAGATTCGATTAGTAAATGGGATGATCGGGTACATCCAGCGGATAAGGAACGCTACCTTGAAGATTTTAAGGCCCATAGTGATGAAAAAACACCCTACTATGAAAATGCGCAGCGAGTAGTAACCAATTCGGGAGAATACAAATGGATATTAAGTCGCGGTAAAATTATTGAGCGCGATACTAACAACAGCCCATTGCGTATTATTGGAACGCATACCGATATTTCAGCTCAAAAAGAAAAAGAACACGCGCTTATCCAGACATCGGCGATTATTGGAGAACAAAACAGCCGTTTGTTGAACTTCGCTCATATTGTTTCTCATAACCTAAGATCTCATTCGGGTAATATAAAAATGTTGTTGGACATTATAGCTGATGAAACTGACGTGGTGAGTTTGCAAGAAAGTTACAAGCATTTAAGATCTTCCTCTAAAGCCTTGTCTCAAACTATTGAACATTTGAAAGAATTGGTTGAAATTCAATCCGAATTAGTTCATCAAAAAGAAAATTTGAATTTAAATAGTTTTTTAGGTAAGACATTAGAAATATTGGGAGAAGAAATCAAAAAGAATAAAGTAGTCATTAATAATACTATTAATGATACTGAAATGATTTCCTTTAATCCGGCTTATTTAGAAAGTATTCTGCTTAACTTTACATCAAATGCCATCAAATATTCACATCCGGATCGCTTTCCAATTATCAATTATTCGCTAACTTCTTATAAGTCACAAAAGATTTTAGAGATTCAGGATAACGGATTGGGAATCAATTTAGAAAAGTACGGAAAAAAAATATTTGGCATGTATCAAACGTTTCATAAACATCAAGACTCTAGAGGTATTGGTTTGTTTATAACGAAAAATCAAATTGAAGCAATGGGTGGAAGAGTTGCTGTGAAAAGTAAAGTCGGAATAGGAACCACTTTTAAAATTTATTTCAATGACTAAGTTTAAAGACGTATTCGTAATTGATGACGATAAAGTATTTCACTTTATCATAAAGAAATTGTTTTCCAAAAACAATATCGATATTAGCCCTTCCTTTTATTTAAATGGATTGGAGGCAATCGATGATATTAAAAACAAAATTAATTTAGGAGTTACCTTGCCGGATTTAATTTTATTAGATATTAATATGCCCATCATGGATGGTTGGCAATTCTTAGATGAATTCAGAAAGACCAAAAAAGACAATGGAGGGCAAACTATAATTTACCTTGTGAGTTCATCGGATAGTACTTCGGATATAAATAAAGCCAAAGAATACCAAGACCAGATCAAGGATTATTTCTTTAAACCGATGACACTTGAAGATTTGAAGAAAATATTTTAAACAAAAAAAACACTCCATGGGAGTGTTTTTTATTTATATTCTATCAAGAGGGAAACTATTTAGCAATATTTACGGCTCTCGTTTCTCGAATTACAGTCACTTTTACTTGACCAGGATAAGTCATTTCGGTTTGAATTTTTTGTGAAATTTCAAAAGACAAGCTAGCTGCATTTTCATCCGATACTTTTTCGCTTTCAACAATCACCCTTAATTCTCTACCAGCTTGAATCGCATAGGCATTTTTAACACCGCTAAATCCAAAGGCTACCTCTTCTAAATCTTTCAAACGTTGGATATACGAATCTAAGACTTGACGTCTAGCACCAGGTCTAGCACCCGAGATGGCATCACAAACTTGAACGATAGGAGATAATAACGATTTCATTTCAATCTCATCGTGGTGTGCTCCAATAGCGTTGCAAACTTCTTCTTTCTCCCCATATTTTTCTGCCCATTGCATTCCTAACAAAGCGTGTGGCAAATCACTCTCGGCATCGGGAACTTTACCAATATCGTGTAAAAGACCAGCTCTTTTTGCCAATTTTACGTTCAAACCTAATTCGGCAGCCATAATACCACAAAGTTTAGAAACTTCACGCGAGTGTTGCAGTAAATTTTGTCCATAAGAAGAACGATATTTCATTCGCCCTACCACTTTAATCAATTCTGGATGCAAAGCATGGATTCCTAGATCAATCACAGTACGTTTTCCAACTTCAATAATTTCGTCATCAATTTGTTTGGCTGTTTTGGCAACCACTTCTTCAATTCGAGCTGGGTGAATTCTTCCGTCGGTTACTAATTTGTGCAAAGACAAACGAGCAATTTCTCTACGAACGGGGTCAAAACAAGAAAGGATAATGGCTTCTGGAGTATCATCCACGATGATTTCTACACCGGTAGCCGCTTCTAAAGCACGGATGTTTCTACCTTCACGACCAATAATTCTTCCTTTTACATCATCCGATTCGATATTAAAAACAGAAACACAATTTTCTACCGCTTCTTCAGTTCCTATTCTTTGGATGGTATTGATGATGATTTTCTTGGCTTCTTGTTGAGCCGTTAATTTGGCTTCTTCAATAGTTTCTTGAATGTGAGCCATGGCTTTGGTTTTAGCTTCCCCTTTTAAGCCCTCCATTAATTGTTCTCTCGCATCTTCAACAGACAATCCGGAAATTACCTCCAATTGGTTCAGCTGGCTTTTGTGCATGCGCTCTACCTCTTGTTGCTTTTTCTCAAGAATTTCAGTTTTGGATTGGTATTCGTTGGTTTTAGCTTCGTAATCGTCGTTTATTTTTTTGGCTTTTGACAATTCATTAGAAACTAAAGATTCTTTGTCACGAACTCTTTTTTCAACTTCAGCTACTTTTCTATCTCGCGAAAGAATTACTTGTTCGTGCTCTGCTTTGAGTTCGATAAACTTTTCTTTGGCTTGAAGCATTTTATCTTTCTTAATATTTTCGGCTTCTAAATTGGCATCTTTTAATATGGAAGCCGCTTCTTTTTTAGCTCCTTTAATTAAATTGGATACGTTGCTTTTTTCTAAGACTTTCGATATTCCGAAGCCTCCAGTGATTCCGACTATTCCGGAAATGAGTATTGTTAAAATGTCCATGTTTATTAAATTAATTATATAAAAAAAGCCTACATTAGAAGTGATGTATAAACTCGATAAGACAAGTTTTGAGCTAACTCACTGTTCAAGTTTCCTCGCCGAAGCGGGGCATGCTTTAGAAGTGATGATTTGCTCATTCTAATTTGTTAGTGTTGAGTTTACCAAAAAGTAACTAATGTAGGCAGTATTTTAGTCTATGTTAAAGAACGTAATCTTATTTGTCGAGATAACTAATCAACAAGTTATTAATTTTCTTAATTCGTTCTATGGTTTCTTTGCCGTCGATACTTGTATCGAGTTGTTTTTGTTCTAATTGTGAGGCAAATTGAAGGGCACACATGGCCAATACATCTTGCTTGTCACGAACGGCATAATTTTCTTCGAACTGCTTAATCATAATATCAATTTTTTTGGAAGCACTACGCAAACCTTCTTCTTGCGACATCTCTACCGTTAACGGATAGATTCTGTCTGCGATTGATAATTTAATTTTAAGCTTGTCGTCCATAGAATATACTAATCTGCTAGCTGCGCTATGCAGTAATCAATTTCACGAATTAGCGAATTTATTTTTAACTTGGTATCTCTTTTATTTTCTTCACTGCCCAATAATGAATTGGTGATTTTTAATGTCTCATACTGCTTTTTCAATCCTTCCATTTCTTGAGATTGACTTCGTACTGTAGTCGTAGCATTATTTAATTCTTGACGTAACGTTACAGACGATTGCTCTAATAGGTCTATTTTTTGCAACAGTTTTTTAACTCTATTCTCAAGAATATCAATAATTTCTACAATTTCACTCATTATAAAACCTAGTTCATTACTTATCTCAACAAAGTTAACATTCCAAATGAATTAAACCAATACTTTCTCTAAAATTTTCTTTTTTCAACACCCTGAGGGTTTAATGTTTTGAAAAATAACAGGTTATCTGTGCCAATAAAATTAGTTTGTTGTCTTCGTTTTTTTTACCTTAGCCTAAAGCTTTATTCGATGAGATTTTTACTGATTCTTTTATTTTTGTCTCCGCCGATTTTTTCTCAAACGAATTACCCTAAGGATTACTTTCGGGCTCCCTTAGATATTCCGATGCAATTAGCAGGAAATTTTGGCGAATTACGACCCAACCACTTTCATGCTGGTTTTGATTTTAAAACCCAACAAAAAGAAGGTTTGATTGTTCGTGCCGCTGGAGATGGCTATATTTCCCGTATTAAAATTTCTACTTATGGCTATGGAAAAGCCATTTACATTACACACCCCAATGGATATACTACCGTGTATGGACATCTGCAAAAAGGATACGGTTCCGTTGAGGAATTTATAAAAAAAGAACACTACAAGCAGCAAGCCTTCGAAGTAGAATTCTTTCCCAATCCCAATGAATTGCCCGTAAAAAAAGGGGATACCATTGCATTATCTGGAAACACCGGAGGTTCTGAAGGTCCGCATTTGCATTTTGAATTTCGAGATACCCAAACCGAAAAAACCATTAACCCTATGTTTTTTGGATTTGATTCGTTGATGACTGATACTAGAAAACCTTTTATTTCAACTATTCTAGTCTATCCAATCGATAGCACCAGTGTCGTTAAACAATCCAAACGCCCTGTTGTAGTTAACTTGAAGCTGCAGCCAGACGGCACCTATATAGGCGAGAAAATAAATGCGATGGGAATTATTGGTTTTGGAATCATTTGCGGTGATCAAGACAACGTTTCTTTCAATAATAACGGCGTTTTTAAAGTGCAATCCTTTGTAAATGGAAGCCCTTCTTTTGGCTATCAATTCGATTCTTTGGCATTCGATGAAGGAAGATATATCAATGCTTTGATCGATTTTCCAAGGTATAAAAAGTCGAAACTTCGGGTGCAAAAATTGTTTATGAAAAACCCCTACGCATTGAGCATTTTAAAAACAACTCCCTCCAACGGAATTCTAAAAATAGCCCCTAATTTTTCACAATTGTACCGAATAGAAATAGCCGATTTCTATGATAATAAAACTTCCGTTGTAATTCCGATTGACTATTCTAATGAACTGGCAACCATATCGGAAGAGCCACTAAAAACGGACTATTATTTGAAAGCCAATTCCGATAGTAATTATGAAAAAGAGAGCATGTCGGTCTTTTTTTCGGCGCACACCTTCTACGAAGATTTCTATCTAAAATTTGACGTAAAAAACAAAATCATGACGGTTCATGACGATACGGTTCCAGTGCACAGCAATTTTTTAGTAACCATTATCGATAGCACCGTTACTCAGAAAGACAAAATCTTCATAGCTTCTTTGAACGGAAAAAGAATTAGCTATAACAGTACTAAAGTCAAAAACAATACGTTTTCAACATACACTAAAAATCTTGGAGAATTCACTTTAGTAAAAGATACCATTGCTCCAAAAATTGCTATGGCAAAACCCATTGAAGGCAAATGGTTAACCAAAGATAAAGCCCTAGTGTTGCGGATTAGCGATGATTTGTCTGGAGTTAAATCGTATAATGGTTATATCAACAACCAATGGGTATTGTTTGAATACGAAACTAAAACCAATAAAATAACACATTATTTTGACGATGCCTTTTTGATTGAAGGTAAGAATGAATTAAAAGTGATGGTTTCTGATAATCTTGGAAATTCTGCTATCTTTGAAACATCATTTTTTAGAAGTCAAAAAAAATAAAATTGAAGCTATTGAAAACGAATTGTAAAAAACTCTTCTTCCTTATTTTGTTAGTAGGAAGCATGAGTTTCGCCCAAACGGCAAGAGTAAAAGGAATTATTTTAGACGAAAATAAGAACCCAGTCGAAGAAGTAAATGTTTCCACCCAAAATATAAACACAAAAACCAATAGCAGCGGATTTTATGAATTGACCGTTCCCGCCAATCAAAAAATACAGCTGGTTTTTACACACGTTTCCCTCAAAAGAACTACCGCAACGATTCAGTTAAAACCAAATGAAGATTACGAATTCAATATCGTCATGAACGATAAAGCAGAACAAATGGGAGAAGTCATTGTAATCGCCAACAATAAAAAACGAATACAAGGATTAAATGTTATCGAACCGGCCGTAATTAGAAAGATTCCCGGAGCCAATGCAGGGGTTGAAAACATCTTAAAAACATTGCCAGGGGTCAATTCCAATAATGAGCTGAGTACACAATATTCTGTACGAGGTGGAAATTACGATGAGAATTTAGTTTATGTTAATGAAATTGAAGTCTACCGCCCCTTCCTAATTCGTTCGGGCCAACAAGAAGGATTGAGCTTTACGAATACCGATTTAGTTCAAAATATAGATTTCTCAGCGGGTGGATTTCAAGCGAAATTTGGAGATAAATTATCTTCAGTTCTAGACATTACTTATCGAAGACCTACCAAATTTGGAGCTTCTGCGGAAGCCAGTTTCTTAGGCGGAAGTGTGGCCGTAGAAGGAGCTTCCAAAAATCAAAAATGGACTGCTATTACTGGAGTTCGCTACCGCGACAATAGTCTTTTAGTGAATAGTCAAGAAACCCAAACCAATTTCAGACCAACCTTTGCCGACGTGCAAACCAACGTGACATTCACCCCTTCAACCAAGTGGCAATGGAGCTTTTTAGGAAATATTTCTCAAAATAAATACAACTACCAACCATTGACCCGACAAACTAATTTCGGAACCATTTCGGAACCGATTGCTTTAGTAGTCGATTATCAAGGACAAGAAAAGGACAAATACGATACTTATTTTGGAGCATTGAAAACCACATTCAATGTCAACGATCATTTTACATTGAAATTTATCGGGTCGGCTTACCATACTTTAGAACAGGAATATTTTGACATTTTTGCTTCGTATGCTTTAGGGGAAGTCGATAGTAATATCGGATCGGAAACTTTCGGAAATGTAACCTACAGTCGCGCCATTGGAACACAACTCAATCACGCCCGAAATGACTTGGATGCTCTGATTGTCAATGCTGAAGTCAAAGGTTTTCACGAGGTAAACAAACATCAAATCGAATGGGGTTTTAAGTATACTCGAGAAGATATTCGCGACCGCATTGTAGAATGGGAAGTGATAGATTCCGCTGGGTTTTCATTAAATCCGCCGAAATTACTACCGATCAATAATCAGCCCTATACGCCGTATACTGGGCCTTTGGTTCCCTACCAAAATATACGAGCAAAGAATTTCGCTACGATTGACCGATTATCAGGCTATGCGCAATGGAGCATGAAGAGCAGGATAGGCAACAACGATATCTGGTATAATGCCGGTGTTAGAATGCACCAATGGCAAGTTTCTGGAGACAATATCAATGGCGATAGTCAAATTGTGTTTAGTCCGAGAGGCCAAATCTCACTCAAACCCGATTGGAAAAAAGACATGTTATTCCGACTTTCCGGAGGGTACTATTACCAGCCGCCTTTCTACCGAGAATTGCGGGATCAAAATGGAGTAGTGCAGCCTAATGTGAAAGCGCAGTCGTCTATTCATATGGTATTGAGTAACGATTACAGTTTTAAAATGTGGGGTCGTCCTTTTAAAATGGTTACCGAAGCGTACTACAAATCTCTGACCGATGTGAATCCGTATACTTTAGAAAATGTGCGCATTCGCTACGCCGCAAATAATAATGCCACTGCTTTCGCGCAAGGATTAGATATGAGGTTGAATGGGGAGTTTGTTCCCGGTACCGAATCTTGGTTTAGTTTCAGCTACATGAAAACAAAAGAGAATATCGAGAACAAAGGCGATATTGCCAGACCTACAGATCAACGATTGAAGTTTGCGGTTCTTTTTCAAGATTACATGCCTAATATCCCTAGTCTTAAAATTTACTTGAACTTGGTCTACAATACTGGATTACCGGGTGGTTCTCCATCTTATGCAGATCCTTATACTTATCAGTCGCGTTTGAGAGATTACAGAAGAGCTGATGTTGGTTTTTCGTATGTATTCACCGAAAAAAATAAAACAAGACCAGAAGGACATTGGTTGAAGAAATTCAAAGATGCGTCATTAGGTTTTGAAATTTTCAACATGTTCAACAACCAAAATGCGATTACCAATACGTGGGTGCGAGATGTGTATACCAAAAACCAATATGCCATTCCGAATTATTTAACCACGCGTGTTTTCAATTTGAAACTATCTGTTCGACTGTAGCAATAATTTCCTATTTTTGAGTACCTAAATTTTCGTCCAATGAAATGTCTTGTAAAAATCTTGTCTTTATGTAGTGTTTTGTTGTTAGTGAGTTGCAAAAAAGAATTGGAAAAACCAAAAGTAATTTATTCCAATTCGGCAAAAACCAACACACTTCCAAAAGTCGATACTGCAACCATTGCTACAGCTGATTTGCCGATTCAAATGCAAGGCACCAATTACTTGCTTTTTCCTTTAGGCGATTTGAATGTTTCTGATGGCAATGCCAAACCCAATTACGATGCAACGTCAGGTGTAAATGAAACCAGTTTTAAGATTTCAAATTACAGCGAAAATGAAATTACAGGGTATTTGAGAAATATTAAATTTCAAGAAATGGGATCCGATTCCATTAAAGCACTGACCGATAAAATAATTTTGATTCAAACCGCTACCTACTTAAAAACGGTTGCCGAAAAAACGAAGCAACAAATTTTAGTCTATACATTGGCTGATATGGACACTAACAAAGACGGGAAATTAGATGCAAACGACATTAAATCCTTGTACTTAAGTGAAATTTCCGGAAGTCGTTTTACCAAAATGTCAGTCGATTTTCAAGAACTTGTAGATTGGAATTTAATCGAATCGAAAAGCCGTTTGTATTTTAGAACCATTGAAGACACTAATAAAAATGGAGCGTTTGATAAAAAGGATGTGCTACAGTACCACTTCATTGACTTGACTACTAGAGAGTGGAAAGTGTCGGATTACAATCCGGTAGATTAAATCTCAAATTAAGATTTCGCTCTCCAAATCTGATTTTTCGATTTCAAAGTCGAAACCCAATCGCTTCACCAATTCGATCACTAGGTTTTTATACCAGTTTTCAGATTTGGGATGAATGTAAATTTTCTCAATCAATTCTTTAATATCCACGTCTATTTTTAATCCGTTGTCAATAGAAAGATGGTGCGCCGTTACGTCAGAGATTATTCGAATTTCTCGCTCGTATTGAAAACTTTTTCGTTTGAACAGAAACGGAAAGAACGCATTGTCGAACGGAATGTATTCTTTTTTGTAATCAATATAATTGACTTCGCCGATGTGTTGCTCATAGGTGTGTTCAGGAGCCAAAGCCTTTTGTATTCTACCAAGGGTTGATTGAATGGCTAATCCCTCGCTTTTTTGAGTAAAAATTTGCCACATGGCAAACGACTCGTATTCGTTGATGTGCCAACTGCTAATCACTACATTTTTGCGGTGTGTTTTGTAGTAATCTAAAAAGTCAGGATTGTTGATAGCGAGTTTCCGAATCTCTTCAAAAGTAGGTTCGCTAAACGTGCCCTCATACTGGTCTTCGAACTTGTCCGATCGCGACATAAATAGCTTTTGATACAACAACAAATCTACAAATTTCGACAAGTCTAAGTATTTCCAAACAATGGTATTCGGATCCAGAGGCAAGTTGATAGAAGTGTCGTCGATATACATTTGAGGGTACTATTTAGTTTTTCAAAATGCAACTGCTTGGTATTTATTCCTTTTTAAATCTTGTAGAATATTGTCCGGCGTAAAAACCACAAATCACCCAAACTACGACTAAATTAGCCAACTTTGATTCGGTTACTAAATACGATAATCCAATGTAAAGTGCTGTAAATAAAATCATAAAAAGCATTCCGAAATATCGTTGAGTTATGGTTTCTGTTTTTATATAGTTCGTATAAAATTACTCAAATGATTGCATGTTCACCAACTTGTTGTAGGTGCCATTTAAAGTAATCAATTGTTCGTGATTGCCTTTTTCTACAATTTCACCTTTTTGCATGACCACAATAACATCTGCTTTTTGAATGGTCGATAAGCGGTGCGCAATGACAATGGAAGTTCTGTTTTGCATCATGTTCTCTAATGCCACTTGAACTAGTTTTTCACTTTCGGTATCTAGCGCCGAAGTGGCTTCGTCCAAAATCATAATTGGAGGATTTTTCAAAACGGCTCGCGCAATGCTCAACCGCTGTTTTTGTCCACCGGAAAGTTTGTTACCGCTGTCGCCAATATTCGTGTAAATTCCTTTTGGCAAGTCTTTCACAAATTCATAGGCATTGGCAATTTTTAAAGCGGCGATGATTTCGTCATCGGAAGCGTCTAATTTCCCTAAAGAAATGTTGGCTTTGATCGTATCATTAAATAAAATACTGTCTTGAGTCACCAAGCCCATCAAACCTCGAAGCGATTGCAAGTTGAGGTCTTTAATGTCAATGCCGTCAATGGCAATCGTACCTTCATTAACATCGTAGAAGCGCGTTAATAAATTGGCAATGGTGCTTTTTCCGCTACCAGATTGACCCACTAACGCCACGGTTTGTCCTTTCTTAACTTCTAGAGAGAAGTTCTTAAGTACGTTTTCTTTTTCATAGCGGAAGTTGATGTCTTTGATAGTAATGTCATTAGTGAAAGTATCTTTTTCAAGGGCATCAGTTTTACTCACGATAGGGTTTTCTTGTTCTAAAATTTCAAGAACCCGCTCTGCTGCAGCATTTCCTCTTTTGATACTGTAGGAAGCTTTGGAGATTGATTTTGCGGGGGTTAAAATATTATAAGCCAATCCCATATAAGCAATGAAAGAAGCACCATTCAAGGTTTTTTCAATCAATACCATGTGCCCACCATACCAAAGCAAAATGGCAATAACCATGATGCCCATGAATTCACTTACAGGAGAAGCCAGGTTCTGACGGTTGCCAATCGAATTGGATAAATCAAAAAAGCGGCCTGTAGATTCTTGAAATTTCTTATTAAAGTAATTCTCGCTATTAAAACCTTTTACCACTTTCAAACCTCCTAAAGTCTCTTCAATTGTCGATAAAAAAGTACCTTGTTCTTCTTGAGCTCGTGTAGATTGTTTTTTTAATTGTTTTCCAATCAGTGAAATCACATAGCCCGAAAGCGGAATAAAAACAAACACAAAAAGGGTTAATTTTATACTAATACTAAACATGGTAATAATCGTAAAAATAATCGTCAGCGGTTCTTTTACTACCAATTCTAATATGGAGAGAAACGAAGCTTGTACTTCACCCACATCGCCTGCAATTCTTGAAATCGTATCGCCTTTCCTTTTTTCAGAAAAGAAGGATAATGGCAAATCAAGGGTTTTTTTATACATCGCATTACGCATGTCTTTTAAAACCCCATTTCGTAAAAAGGTAATGAAAAACATGGCCAAATAATCACTCAGATTTTTCAGTAAAAAAATCGAGATAATGATCGTGACCATAATCGACAAAGTATACCCTACTCCATACGTATCGGTTGCCGTGGTAATATAATAACTTAAGTAATCTTCTAAATATCCTTTTATGTGGCTAATCCCTGTAAATACCGGCAGAACTGTATTTCTTTTGGTTTGATCGAACAATACTTGCATCATCGGAATTAAGGAAACAAACGAAAGTGTGCCAAAAAAAGCATACAGTATGTTGAAAAAGATATTCAAATACGCATACTTCTTATACGGCAAAATAAAAGGAAATATTTTTTTAAAATTATCCATTAAATGATATTTAAATCGTGCAGAATGTTATTAATATTTTGGTCTAGAGTAGCTTCCACTTTAGAGAAATTTGCCACGTTGTCTAACGGAGCATTCACACTGACATAAAATTTTATTTTTGGTTCGGTTCCACTTGGTCGCGCTGCTATTTTTGCACCGTCTTCCGTATAGTAAATCAAAACATCCGATTTGGGAACCGACATTGTTTCTGTTTCTCCAGTTAGTAAGTTTTTGGCTGTAGAAGTTTTGTAATCTTCTAAAAGAATCACTCGTTGTCCGTTGATTTCTTTCACGGGATTCTCACGCATGTCTACCATCATTTGGTTGATTTCTTGCAAGCCTTCAATGCCTTTTTTAGTCAAGGAAACCAGGTGTTCTTTATAAAAACCAAAATCCACATAAAGATTCAAAAGTTCTTTGTAAACCGAACTGCCATTGGCTTTCGCTTGCGCAGCCACTTCACAAATCAATAGGGTAGCGGCCACGGCATCTTTATCCCGAACGGCATCGCCCACCATAAATCCGAAACTTTCTTCTCCACCGCCAATGAACTGCAATTCCGGGAAGTCTTTAATGAATTTGGCAATCCATTTGAAACCCGTCAATCCAATTTTGCATTCCACACCATATCCGGTGGCCAATTCCATCATCATCGGCGTCGAAACAATTGTCGAGCCTATAAATTGTTTGCCGTTAATTTTACCTTGTTTTTTCCATTGTTCCAATAAGAACGCAGTCATCATCACCATCGTTTGGTTTCCGTTTAGCAACATCATTTTGCCTTCGTTATTGCGAACGGCAACTCCTAAACGATCGCAATCGGGATCGGTTCCAATAACAATATCCGCTTGCAATTGATCGGCCAAAGCCAAAGCCATAGTCAGGGCTTCCGGCTCTTCCGGATTCGGAGATTTTACCGTTGGAAAATCGCCATTGGGAACGGCTTGTTCTGGTACAATATTGACATTGGTGTAGCCCGCTTTCGCTAAAGTTTGCGGAACCGCCTTAATCGAAGTTCCATGCAATGAGGTAAAGACGATATTTAAATTGTCTTTTGCCGCAGCGGGTGTATTGAAACTAGCATTTTCAACAGACGATTTCACAAAAGCCGTATCGATAACTTCGTCGATGTATTCAATCAAATCAGGATTCGATTCGAACTTAATTTCATCATAACGCAAGGCTTCAATCATATTGATAATTGCAGCATCTTGTGGCGGAACCAATTGCCCACCGTCTTCCCAATATACTTTATAGCCGTTATATTCCGGTGGATTGTGCGAAGCAGTTAAAACGATTCCCGCTTGGCAACCTAAGTGTTTCAGTGCAAAACTCAATTCTGGGGTCGGACGCATATCCGAAAACAAATAGACATGAATTCCGTTTGCCGAAAACACATCCGCCACCACTTTAGCTAATGTATCGCTGTTGTGTCGGCAGTCAAAGGCAATGGCTACTTTTAATTGTTTTCCGGGAAATACTTGAAGCAGGTAGTTCGACAATCCTTGCGTATTTTTTCCTAAAGTATACTTATTGATTCGGTTGGTGCCAACGCCCATTACGCCGCGCATACCGCCCGTTCCAAATTCAAGATTTTTATAAAAACTTTCTTCTAGGTTTTTCGGAGACGACGTCATCATTTCGGTAATCGCGTTTTGCGTCTCGGTGTCAAATGTTGGCGTAAGCCATTCGTTTACTGCGGTAAGAATATTTTGTGGGAGGTCCATTTTTAAATTTTAAGCGTCAATATTTTTTTTATTCAGTAGCTTTTACCTGCTTTCCACGACAATCTTTTTATTTTATGAAAAAATAAAAAGGATTTCTGTTGCAATCAGGGCTAGGGTATTTCGATTCCATTATTTCTTATAGCCAATTTTAGGGCGCTCTGAACCAGATTTTGGGTCACTATCTTTAGCTACTATATAATTTAATGCCTTATAAATGTCTGGAAACTGACTTTCAATTGCTTCGATTCGGGTTTTAAGTTCACTATAACTCAATGTAAATTGTCGCATTACAACAAAAGCACGAATTATAGAAATGTTAATCTCAATGGCTTTTTCACTATTCAACACACTCGAAAGCATTGCAATTCCTTGTTCCGTAAAAGCAAATGGAAAAGCACCACCCAAATAACTTTTAGAGGGTATCACAGCTTGTGATACCAGTTGACCAATCTCCTTTTCGGTCAATACAAACATAAAATCTTCAGGGAAACGATTGCCGTTTCTTTTAACAGCTTGTTTCAGAACCCTTGTTTCAACCGAATAAAGCAAAGCTAAATTAAAATCGAGCATTACTTTGTGTCCTCTGATTTCGACTATTTTATTTTTTATTACTTCTAATTCCATTATTTGGTAAAGTTGATTTCATCAGAAATCTTGTACCGTTCTTCATTGTTTTTGGTTCGCAAGATGATTTCACCCAGAAATCCAGCTAAAAACAGTTGGGTTCCAATAATCATGGTCGTTAAGGCTATGTAAAACAACGGATTGCTTGTAACCAAAATGGTAGGCAATCCGGCGTATAGTTTAACCAGTTTTAAGGCAATAATAAATCCGGTCGCGATAAATCCTATTAGAAACATGACAACACCCAAAGCCCCAAAAAGGTGCATCGGTCGTTTTCCAAAACGCGATAAAAACCAAATCGTAATCAAATCTAAAAACCCGTTGATAAAACGTTCCATACCAAATTTGGTCTCGCCATATTTTCGCGCTTGGTGTTTGACTACTTTTTCTCCAATTTTTGAAAACCCGGCATTCATAGCCAATACCGGAATGTAACGGTGCATTTCCCCCGATACTTCAATGTTTTTCACGACCACGTTTTTATACGCTTTCAACCCGCAATTGAAATCATTCAAAACTACGCCCGAAGTTCGTCGAGCAGCCCAATTGAATAATTTAGAAGGCAGGTTTTTAGAAACTACCGAATCATAGCGTTTCTTTTTCCAACCCGAAACCAAGTCGAAATTTTCCTTCTGAATCATCGCAAACAATTCTGGGATTTCTTCCGGATTGTCTTGCAAATCGGCATCCATCGTAATAACAACATCGCCTTGTGCTTTGGCAAAACCAGCGTGTAAAGCTTGCGATTTTCCGAAGTTTTTCAAAAAGCGAATGCCTTTGATTTGAGGGTTTTCTTGAGAAAGTTTTTCAATAACCAACCAAGAGTTGTCGGTGCTTCCGTCGTCAATAAAGATCACTTCATACGAAAACCCATGAGTTTTCATGACCGTAACAATCCAATTGTGGAGTTCTTGCAGGGATTCTTCTTCGTTGAGAAGCGGAATGACGATGGATAAATTCATTACATTTAGATGCTTTGTGGTCGTTCTCTACGAATGATTAATGCGGTTACCAAACCAATAATGCTGTAAAGTACTAAATTGAAGGCATAGCCTTTTAATTGCCCAACTGTTCCAAAGGAATCGGAATTTCTCATGTCTTCAATGATTTTATTCATATCGGCAGGTTTGGCTCCAAATTTCTCCATCATGGTCACGGTATATTTGATTAAGTTTTCGGTAATTATTCCTTTAGCTTCTGGGTCTATTACGTTAAAAAGTAGAATATTAAACAGGATAGAAATAAAAGAGCCAACGGCAACCGTAATCAAAAAGCTAGTAAATGTTTCCTTGAAGGTCAAAAAACCACCTAACATTTTTTTATTTTTCACCGCAGCAACAACGCCAAAGCCAGTTAAGATAATGATGTTGACGATTCCTACCCATGAAGTAGTAAACAAACTAATATCGATGGAATACATCAACGTTGTAGTGACAATTAAAAAAAGGCCCAAAACGAGTCCGTAATTTACTGCAGTTTTTCTCATTGCTTCCATAATGTAGCGCGTAAGTTTAATTAAGGTACAAATATAACAATTCCCAATTTACACACTATAAAAATCGCGGGAGATATTCATTTAAAAAAATGAAATAAAGATTTGATAATTGAAAAATAATTGTATTTTTGCACACTCAAAATTAATAAAGTAAAAACAAAAAGTTATAAAGCATGTATACCTTTTTCGATTACCGAGAAAGCAGCAAGGTTCTTTATAACAAGCAACGAAAAATAAAATTTATCATGAAAAAAGGAATTCACCCAGAAAATTACAGATTAGTAGCTTTCAAAGACATGTCAAACGAAGACGTTTTTATTACTAAATCTACTGCCGATACTAGAGAAACCATCACACACGAAGGAGTAGAATATCCTGTAGTAAAAATGGAGATCTCAAGAACATCACACCCTTTTTATACTGGTAAATCGAAACTTATTGATACTGCAGGTCGTATCGATAAATTTAAAACTAAATACGCTAAACACGGTAAATAATTTTTATCCGTGTTCTACATACAGAAAGCCTTTCCCTTCGGAGAGGCTTTTTTATTTTTAGCGCATTAAAAACTTTAGCCCGAAACTTTGCCGAACGGATTTTTTTCACAAACTTTGGGTCAGATTACTAGGTTGTTGGATTTTTAAATCGCGAGACTTCAAATCGAATAACCAAACAAACAAATAACCGAATCCACTCTTATGAATTATATCCTTTTTGACGGAACCGTTCGCAACGCCTTACTGCCTTTTACCTTTACAAGACCCGTTGCCGATATTCGTATCGGAATCTTAACCATTCGCGAGAAATGGGAAAAATACTTAGGAACCACCACCACCACTTTAACCGAAGAATATTTGTCGGAGAAATTCCCAATGGTCGAAATGGAAGAAAACGTGATGATCAACGCTTCGTTTTTACCAAATGAAATTTTATCAGAAATGGTTAAAAGTTTAGAACCCAACCAAGCTATTTTTCGTGGCGATGAAGTTCTTGCGTTTTATACTCAGGAATCGCAGCAAGAAGTCGATTTTGACCAATATGAAATCATAGAATACAATAACGATTGTCTTTTCATTGCGCATACTTGGGATATTTTTGCCAAGAATGACGCCGCCATACGAGAGGATTTTGAATTGCTAACCGAAGACCGACAATCGCAACCGATTCCCAAAAGTGTCAACGTTATGGCACCCGAAAATGTCTTTATCGAAGAAGGAGCCAAGTTAGAATTTGTGACGTTAAACGCGTCGACTGGTCCTATATACATCGGGAGAAATTCCGAAATCATGGAAGGTTCCGTGATTCGCGGTCCGTTTGCCTTGTGCGAAGAAGCGCAAGTGAAATTGGCTACGAAAGTCTACGGAGCGACTACCGTGGGACCGCATTGTCGTATTGGTGGGGAAGTCAACAACTCAGTTCTCTTTGGGTATTCCAACAAAGGCCACGACGGATTTTTAGGAAATTCCGTTTTGGGGGAATGGTGCAATATTGGCGCTGACACCAACAATTCGAATCTAAAAAACAACTACGAAGAAGTCAAATTGTGGAGCTACGAAACCGAAGGGTTTGCCAAAACGGGCTTGCAATTCTGTGGGTTAATGATGGGCGATCACAGCAAATGCGGCATCAATACCATGTTCAATACGGGAACGGTCGTGGGCGTAAGTACCAATATTTTTGGAAGCGGATTCCCGCGCAACTTTGTACCGAGTTTTTCCTGGGGTGGTGCTTCCGGATTTTCAACCTACATTACCAAGAAAGCTTTTGAAACTGCCAAAATCGTGATGTCGCGACGTCAGGTGGAATTTGATGAAAAAGAAGCGCGCATTTTAGAACACGTTTTCGAAGAAACTAAAAAATGGAGGAAAGAATAATGGCGAAAAACTTTGCGTCTTTACTTCGTCAGTTCGCTTCGCTCGTGTGCGAGAAATAAAATTGGCTCACAAAGGCGCAAAGCCTATGATAAAGAACGACCACAATTGTAATGCAGTTGTGGTTTTTTATTAGGAGCTACTTCCTGCTATTCACTATATTTTTGTCCGCGAACGCCGCGAACAAAAGATGCCGTTACTATCAGGGCTAGACAACTCGATGCTAATTGCAATTCTAATCGATTGATAATTAGTCTTTAAAAATTAGGAAAGTCATTTTTTCTAATCGATTTTTGTGTGTATTTTTGCATTCCCATTTTGAGGTTGAAATACCACTCTTTACGCGGGTTGCGTTAGGGATTGCAGCAAGTGCCGCGCACTGCGAAAAGCCCGACCCGCAGGGGAACGCCCAGAAACTAAAACTATGAACAAGAAAAAAGTCGCTTTTTATACCTTAGGCTGCAAACTGAATTTTTCGGAAACGTCTACTATTGCTCGCAACTTTCAAGACGAAGGTTTTGATCGCGTCGATTTTGAAGAGGTAGCTGATATTTATGTCATTAACACCTGTTCGGTGACGGATAATGCCGACAAGCAATTCAAGCAAGTCGTGAAAAAAGCAATGAAGCTCAACGATAAAGCCTTTGTTGCTGCGGTAGGATGTTATGCGCAATTAAAACCCGAGGAATTGGCGGCTGTAGAGGGTGTTGATTTGGTTTTGGGGGCTACCGAGAAATTTAAAATTACCGATTATATCAACGATTTATCGAAAAACGACTTTGGAGAAGTGCATTCTTGCGAGATTTCGGAAGCCGATTTTTATGTGGGCAGTTACTCGATAGGCGACAGAACTAGAGCGTTTTTAAAAGTACAAGACGGTTGCGATTATAAATGTACGTATTGTACGATTCCCTTAGCGCGTGGTATTTCACGAAGCGATGCTTTGGAAAATGTCTTGCAAAATGCGTATGAGATATCAAAACAAAACATCAAAGAAATTGTCTTAACGGGCGTCAATATTGGTGATTATGGCAAGGGTGAATTTGGTAACAAAAAGCACGAACATACTTTTTTAGAATTGGTTCAAGAATTGGATACTGTAGAAGGCATTGAGCGGTTGCGAATTTCTTCAATTGAGCCGAATTTGTTGAAGAACGAAACCATTGAATTTGTGTCGAAAAGCCGAACTTTTGTACCGCATTTTCACATTCCGCTGCAATCAGGCAGTAACGAGATTCTGAAGTTGATGAAACGTCGGTATAGGCGTGAAATCTATACCGAACGGGTGAATAAAATCCGCGAAGTGATGCCACATGCCTGTATTGGTGTCGACGTTATTGTAGGTTTTCCAGGAGAAACCGACGGCCATTTTTTGGAAACGTATCATTTTTTGAATGATTTGGATATTTCGTATTTGCATGTGTTTACTTATTCGGAGCGCGATAATACGGAAGCGGCTTTGATGCAGAATGCGGTTCCCACTACTGTGCGTGCTAAAAGAAGTAAAATGTTGCGGGGCTTATCGGTTAAGAAACGCCGTGCTTTTTATGAAAGTCAATTAGGAACTTTTAGAACGGTGCTTTTTGAAAGTGAAAATAAAGAAGGCTACATTCACGGGTTTACCGAGAATTATGTTAAAGTAAAAACACCTTGGAATCCGGAATTGGTGAATACGTTGCACGAAATACAGTTGACAAAAATCGATGAGGATGGAAGCGTTCGAATGGATTTTGTCAACGTTACGGTATAAAAATTAAACACGAATTCCACGAATTAGCACTACTTTATTTCGTGTTAATTCGTGGAATTCGTGTTATAAAAGTGAAATTATATTTTAATTCCTGGAGGTAATAAGTCTCTGTAAATGGTATTTTTTCTGAAGAACAAGGCAATTTTAGGTAGAATTGGCACTACTTTTAATTTGCGTTCGTAAGCAATATTCATTATGTTTTTCAATAAGTCATTGATGAATTCTTCATCGGTGAAAGATTCTGGAGTATTAATCTTAGTCAGGAAAATCTTTTTTTCTTGAAAAGAATATTCCACCGAAATCAAACCTTCCAATACCGTTGTTTCAAATTGTCTGGCAAAGGTATTGTCTTTGATTTCCATTATGATTGCTTCTTCCATAGTTCGTTCGGTTGTATTGGCCGGGCCAATGAGTTTGTAAAATTTAATGTAACGCTGATAGCAGTGATTTTGAAGCAAATCCCGCAACAGGAATTTTCAACAACATTATTTGGTGTAAAATTTCCTTTTGTTTTGTTCTTAGTTTGGGAACAAAAAATCAGCCTTCAAAGGTACACAATTTAAATCATTTAAAATCATAATTGATATATGACCAGTTATAAAAGGCTTTAATGTTGTTGTGCAGTTAAGAAATGAAGTTGTGTAATTTTATTAGAGGGGATTTTTAGTTAGAGTGTTTTGAAATTGATTTCCGCCTCATTTTTAATCATAAATTAGTGATAATTTTACGCTAAGTTTCATAAGTCGTACTAGTATTCTCGTAATTTTATACTGAATTTTGAAATTCAACTCCATTTAATAGTGCCAACACTTTATGAGTAAGATCCCCGTTTATTTCATGCCTGGATTAGCAGCTAGTTCCGCCATTTTCGAACGCATTCAATTGCCGGCTACCCATTTTGAAATGTATTTTTTGGAATGGCAAATTCCAAAGAAATCGGAATCGTTAACAGCTTACGCCGAAAGAATGGCAGCAAATGTAACGCATGAAGATGCCGTTTTAATTGGGGTTTCTTTTGGAGGTATTTTGGTGCAAGAAATGAAAAAATATCTTTCGGTAAGAAAAGTAATTATCATCTCGAGTGTAAAAACGAATATGGAAATTCCTTTGCGAATGAAAATCATTAAGTCGATGAAAGCCTATAAATTAGTGCCAACAACACTATTGCAAAATATTGAAATCTGGAATAAATTTTCTTTTGGTTCTGCTATTCAACAACGACTTAAATTATATGAAAAATATTTATCGGTACGAAATAAAACCTACCTCGAATGGGCAATAGAACAAATGCTGTTGTGGGATAGAACGCAAGCCGATCCCACAGTGATTCACATTCACGGCGATGCGGATGATGTTTTTCCAATAAAAAATATTCAAAATTGTATTGTGGTTAAAGGCGGGACACACATCATGATTCTTAGTAAATTTCGCTGGATGAATGAAAATTTACCAAAAATTATTCTTAACGACGTGGGGAAAACTAGTCAGATTTTGTAAGTTTACCTTACTATTTAAATTGAAATGAAAATGAACTGGATCAAAAAAACAATGCTCATTGCTGCGCTAGTCATTGCTAGCGGAGCACTTATTTATGGAACTTCCACCGAAACAAAAAATAAAATCACGCACGAGGGTACAGCCCGGTTTTTTCCAACCAGCATTGATTTTGCTGGGGAAGCTGCCCCACTTCAAATTTCGGATGTGCGAGAACGCTTAGATCGTGAATTGTTAATCAATGCCAATTTAGATGCCACTACAGTGTTAATCATAAAACGAGCCAATCGCGCCTTTCCAATCATAGAGCCTATTTTAAAGAAATACGGAGTGCCGGATGATTTCAAATATTTAGCAGTCATTGAAAGTGGATTGGTTAACGCAGTTTCACCAGCGGGTGCCAAAGGAGTATGGCAATTCATGCCTATTACAGCGAAAGAAAAAGGGATGGAAGTGAATGAGATGGTTGATGAGCGCTATCATTTAGAAAAATCTACGGAAGCCGCTTGTAAATATTTGCTGGATGCCAAATCTAAATTTGGCAATTGGACTTTAGCGGCAGCTTCCTACAACGGAGGAATGACAGGTGTTACCAAACAAATTGAAATGCAACAAGTCACAAACTACTACGATTTGTTATTGAATGAAGAAACATCTCGATACGTTTTTAGAATCTTGGCCTTGAAAGAAATTATGCAAAACCCAAATAAGTTTGGTTTTGATGTGCAACTAGATGAATTGTATGTGAATTTGCCTTCGAAAATTATTTCGGTTGATAGTTCTATTGCTGATTTAGCGACTTTTGCAAAATCGCAAGGGATTAATTACAAGATTTTAAAGATTCATAATCCATGGTTGCGGGATAAGAAACTCCTCAATACGGCTGGAAAACGATATGAAATTCAAATTCCTTTAAGTGGGTATTAAAAAAAGCGCTACTAGCGCTTTTTTGTTTTTATCGGTATTCTTTAATTGCTCTTCACCAAATCCTTTTTATTTAGAAAAGTGACTAAGCGTGAGTTGAAAATCGAATAGTTCATTTCCAGCGCTTTCTTAAACGCCGTTCGGGACGGAATTGATATCGCGCCTCTTTTAATGTCGACCACTTCCAAATCGCTATTTAAAAAGTAAGAAGTAGGAAATCCTAACGAATGTTTTAATGTAGCTACTATAGCTTCATCATTTTTATACGACTCGTTGGCATAGCACACCTTGATATGGTTGTTAAACTGCCGTGCAATTTTTTTGACATCACTCTTAACATCCCAAAAAACCACTATAAATTGGATGTCGTCCTCGTATTTTCGAGCTAATTTATTAAGTGCCGGAATTTCGCCTCGATTCATAACACACCAAGACGCATAAGTAATAATGAAAACAGGTTTTTTAATTTTGCTGAGTTTTACTTTGCGACTGTTGACACATTTAAAGGAATAATCATCAAAACGCGAACCCACTAAATGGTTCTGAACTAAGGAATCAAACAGAGCGTACCCTTTTTCAATGTCACCTCTTTCAAACTCTTTGTCAGTTTGGGTGTTGTATTTTTTGATATTATTCTTGATCGCATCCGAAAAAGAAGTTGCACTTTCTTGACCTTGCGAGGTTTGAAATGTGAAAATGCACAATAATGTAGGTATCATTAATCTCATAATTTGGGGAATTTTTGATTAATACTATCCCAAATCTAACAATAAAAAAATGACAAAAAAAAGTTTTCAACAAATTATTTTTAATAACTTGTTGAAAACTAGTTTATAAAGTCTCCTATTTTGAACTATTTTCAGAAAATTAGATTTTTTTCAATTGCTCTTTCATCATCGTGATTTGCTCTTTCAACATGTTCTGTTTGTCTAGTTTTTTAGCTTCATTCAATAAGGTAGTAGCTTCCAATTTTCGTCTGCGAGTTAAGGCTACGCCAGCTAAGTTCAGTTTGGCTACCGCTAAATCCATGTCCATGTTCAATCCCAGTTCAATCGCTTTTTTGAAGTATTTCTCTGCCTGAATCAAATTGGTCTGCGACAACATAATGCCGTGCAAATAATTAAAATACCCTTGTTGCTTTCTCACCAAGGCCGTTTCTGGGTTTTTGATGTAAGACAACCACTTTTGAGCCCCCGGGAAATCCTGTTTTCTCAATTTCAGAAAAGCCAAAAGAATAAATTCGTTTTTGTAGTAAAGAAAAATCGGAATAGCCGACAGTAAAATCAAGAAAATTCCATTCCCAATATAACTCTCCCAAATTTGCCAAATGCCAGCAATGATAATCAATGCGGCCAATATCAATTTTAAAAATCTGTGAAACATAGTACGTCTGTTTTAAGTCGGACAAAGATAGTAAAAGGATTTGAAAATATTTTTATAAAACTACTTGCCAGAAAAAAAAGACTTTGTATATTTGCACTCGGTTTTAGAAACACACTTACTAAAACTATTCAGCAATTAAATAAAGTTTTTAAAGATACAAAGCAATGAGCAAAAGAACGTTTCAACCATCGAAAAGAAAAAGAAGAAATAAGCACGGATTCATGGACAGAATGGCTTCTGCGAATGGTAGAAAAGTCCTAGCGCGTCGTAGAGCGAAAGGAAGACACAAATTGACTGTTTCTTCTGAACCAAGACACAAAAAATAATGATTTGTAAGAATCAAAATAAAGGCGTTGCTATTTTTAGTAACGCCTTTTTTTATATCTTGTCGTGAAATTTTTTAGGAGCTTAATCCCGCTTTCCACTATATCTTTCACGCCGAACGCCGGCGCAAAAGGATGTCGTTACAATCGGGGCTAGGGCGACGAACTGAATCAGAACATAACATACAACTCACAACATACAACTCACAACAACTAACTACAATGCCAAAAGACATCTCCATCAAATCGGTCTTAATCATAGGTTCCGGACCTATCGTTATCGGGCAAGCCTGTGAATTTGATTATGCTGGTTCTCAAGCCGCACGATCCATTCGCGAAGAAGGAATTGAAGTGATCCTGATCAACTCCAATCCCGCGACCATCATGACCGATCCTACTATGGCCGATCATGTGTATTTGTTGCCGCTAACTACCAAATCCATTATACAAATTCTCAAAGAACATCCTCAAATCAATGCCGTGCTTCCCACCATGGGCGGTCAAACAGCGTTGAATCTTTGCCTCGAAGCCGATGAAAAAGGAATTTGGGAAGATTTCAATGTCAAATTGATCGGTGTAGATGTGAATGCCATTAACATTACCGAAGATCGTGAACAATTCAAACAATTGTTAGCCCGCATTGGAGTAGGAGCCGCACCCGCCAAAACCGCAACATCGTTCCTCAAAGGAAAAGAAATTGCACAAGAGTTCGGATTTCCCTTAGTGATTCGGCCTTCCTTTACTTTAGGTGGAACCGGAGCCGCTTTCGTGCATACCAAAGAAGAATTCGACGAAAAACTAACCTATGGATTAGAAATGTCGCCCATCCACGAAGTCTTAATTGATAAAGCTTTGATTGGCTGGAAAGAATATGAACTCGAACTTTTACGCGATAAAAACGACAACGTAGTCATCATCTGCTCCATCGAAAATATGGACCCTATGGGAATTCATACCGGCGATTCGATTACGGTGGCACCAGCGATGACCCTATCAGATACCACATTCCAAAAAATGCGCGATATGGCAATACTCATGATGCGCAGTATTGGGAATTTTGCCGGAGGATGCAATGTGCAATTCGCCGTGTCTCCCGATGAAAAAGAAGATATCGTCGCAATCGAAATCAATCCAAGAGTTTCGCGCTCGTCAGCATTGGCTTCCAAAGCAACCGGTTATCCCATTGCGAAAATTGCTTCTAAATTGGCGCTAGGCTATCATTTAGACGAACTTCAAAATCAAATCACCAAATCTACATCAGCACTTTTTGAACCGACATTAGATTACGTCATCGTGAAAATTCCACGTTGGAATTTCGACAAATTTGAAGGCTCTGACAGAACTTTGGGATTGCAAATGAAATCCGTTGGCGAAGTAATGGGCATCGGGCGTTCGTTTCAAGAAGCGTTGCACAAAGCCACTCAATCGCTAGAGATTAAGCGTAACGGACTCGGTGCTGACGGTAAAAGTTATAAAAACTACGAGCAAATTATTGAGAAATTAACCTTTGCGAGTTGGGATCGTGTCTTCGTGATTTACGATGCCATTCAAATGGGAATTCCATTATCCCGAATTCACGAAATCACCAAAATCGATATGTGGTTTCTAAAGCAATACGAAGAATTATACCTAATTGAAAAGGAAATCTCCAAATATAAAATGGACACCTTGCCAAGAGAATTGCTCTTAGAGGCCAAGCAAAAAGGCTACGGCGATCGTCAAATTGCACACATGTTGGGTTGTTTGGAAAGTCAAGTTTACAAACTAAGGGAAGAACAAAATATCAAACGGGTGTATAAATTGGTTGATACGTGTGCAGCAGAATTTAAAGCGCAAACGCCGTACTATTATTCCACTTTTGAAGCTGAAATCGAAACCGCTTCGGGTGAGAAATACGTGCACAACGAAAGCATAGTGAGCAATAAAAAGAAAGTCGTGGTTTTAGGATCGGGTCCAAACCGAATCGGACAAGGAATCGAATTTGATTATTCCTGCGTACATGGCGTTTTGGCCGCGAAAGAATGTGGCTATGAAACCATCATGATCAATTGCAATCCGGAAACCGTTTCTACCGATTTTGATATCGCGGATAAATTATACTTCGAACCTGTTTTTTGGGAACACATCTACGACATCATACGCCATGAAAAACCCGAAGGCGTAATCGTACAATTGGGTGGGCAAACTGCATTGAAATTGGCAGAAAAATTAGACCGGTACGGAATAAAAATACTAGGAACCAGTTTCGATGCTTTGGATTTAGCCGAAGATCGAGGTCGGTTTTCAGAATTGTTGTCCGAATTAAAGATCCCGTTTCCACAATTTGGGGTGGCGGAAAATGCGGATCAAGCATCGGCACTTGCGGATGTATTGGATTTTCCGTTATTAGTTCGTCCGTCCTATGTTTTGGGTGGACAAGGCATGAAAATCGTCATCAACAAACAGGAACTCGAAGAACATGTGATCGATTTATTGAAAAACATTCCTGGAAACAAATTGCTGTTAGATCATTATTTGGATGGAGCGATTGAAGCCGAAGCCGACGCGATTTGCGATGGTGAAAACGTATACATTATCGGAATTATGGAGCATATCGAACCTTGCGGAATCCATTCAGGAGATTCGAATGCCACCTTACCACCATTCAACTTAGGTGAATTTGTGATGCAGCAGATTAAAGATCATACCAAGAAAATCGCTTTGGCTTTGCGAACCGTTGGTTTAATCAACATTCAATTTGCCATCAAAGACGATGTCGTTTACATTATTGAGGCCAATCCAAGAGCCTCGCGAACCGTGCCTTTTATAGCCAAAGCGTATGGCGAGCCTTATGTGAATTATGCCACGAAAGTGATGTTGGGTGTCAATAAGGTAACCGATTTTAAATTCAATCCCAAATTAAAAGGATATGCTATTAAGCAACCTGTTTTTTCGTTTAGTAAGTTCCAAAATGTGAATAAAGCATTGGGTCCGGAGATGAAATCTACGGGTGAAAGTATTTTATTCATTGACGATTTGAAAGACGATCAGTTTTATGAGTTGTATTCGAGACGTAAAATGTATTTGAGTAAATAGAGTCGCGAGAAGCAAGATACAAGAAGCAAGAAAAACCGCTACTTTCCGTTCGAAAGGATTGGTGATGTAGCGGTTTTTCTATTTTAATTGGAATTACTCTTTTATTATTTTTTGGATGTTTTCCCCTTTTTTAGTACTTATTTTCACAAAATAAATTCCTTTTGAAAATGATTCGATAGGAAGGGTGGTGTCATTTTGATTTTCGAAGGATTTTGAAATGATTTTTTTACCCACGAAGTCGGTTATTTCTATCGAAAAAGGGGTGCTTTGCTTTTCCTTAAATGAAATAGTGATTTGATTGGTCGCGGGATTGGGATACATTTTTACGAAGTTTTCCTTGTTGAATTCTGTAGTGGCAAATACATTATCCATGAGACCTGTTGAGTTTTTGAGAATTTTCCCCCAAAGACCCACCGCATATCCTTTTGTTTCGCTCCCAAAATGAATAGACATAAACGGAGAATCTCCCGTAGTATCGCTATAGCAATTGGAAACTTGCTGTAATTCTGGCGCAAGAGTAAGATCAATTTTATTAATACAAAAAATGGAACAATTACAAAGCGTAAAGGTGTTTTCAACGTTCCAAACCACATTTTCATTCGACGAAAAAACAGCTACGGTTGTTTGTCCGGAATTCCCAATGTACTCTAGATTCAAACCGCCATCAATAGTTTTAGAAATGCCATTATTGTCTCTAATAAAGCCGATGTTTTCAGTTAAAAAATAAAACGAACTGGTATATTGATTTGGTAGTAAATTCCATGTTGCACCACCATCGGTTGTTTTAATAAATTTAGTATTGCTGTTTGCGTTTCCATAAGGAGGAGGTTCGTAACTGGAAGCATAGCCAACTTGCTCATTCAGAAACTGAATCGTGACAAAAGGATAAACGGAAGGGATGCTTTGATCCGTAAAAGTAACACCG
>CALPUN020000013.1 GCA_943326765.2 Bifidobacterium breve
ATGAATGGTTAAATCACCTTCAAGATCATAATTGGTTTTTGTGGCTCCCAATTTAGAAGCGTCAAAATTGCTGATTTTTCCATCAAATGTTGATTTAGGAAATTTAGAAGATTCCATATAATTTTCATTAAAGTGCTCTTCCATAAGCGGTGATTTGAACTTAAAAGCTTTCACTAAAGCCAAGGTTACAAAATCTCCTGTCGCTTCGTCAAGAATACAAGACGCAGTAGTATTTGTGGCCGCTATTTCTACCAATTCAGGCATCGAAGCATCAAACTTAATTTCTCCGGAACGTGTCATCATTTTTTGAGAGAAACCTAGGGTTCCTACAAAAAGACAAACTGCTAAAAGGTTTAATTTTTTCATAAATCAATTATTTAATTAAATATTTATTATTCTGGAAAACCACTGTTAATCCAATTTTTTATGGTGGTAATCGTAGGATTTGTTAATGGTGCAGCACTTTTTGGCATTCTTTCATTTGTACAGGTATTGGCTTCAATGCTGCATAACAATTTGGAAGGATAACCCAAAGAAATGGGATCTTGATAATCCGCAATGTTTTGATAGGTATCTAAATTTGGAAATGCTGGTTCTGTTGCGTTTGGAGAATGACAACTGATACAATTAGCATCCATGATTTTTTTAACATCTTTAGTATAGGTTGGATTTGTAACGATGCCTTCTAAATCTTGGGTTGTTCTGGAATCACAGGAAATAAAAAACGGAACCCCTACCAGTAATACTATAATTAATTTTATATTTTTCATATCTTTTTTTTTAAAAAACTCTATACATGTTAAATCCGAAGAAAATCCCTTTACCTTCTTTTATTCCAGATGCGGTAGTGTAATAAGCAACATCATTCATTGTTTGACTATTTGAGAGTACTAATTGAAAAACATGACCTCCCGTTTCAATATCTAAGCCTAAAGTTATTGGATTATGATAGGTATAGTCATATCCTTCTGGTAAATTTAATCGAGCGGCATAGTCTAAATTAATACTCAATCGTTTAGATATTTTACATCTTACTCCTGAACCTAGTAAATACATATTTTCCTGTTCGGTAAGTTCATCATATAAGTTTTTATGAACAAAAATCGGATTCACTTCGAGAGATAATGAATTATTCAATTTTCTAGAAATAATCAATTGCGAAGTATATGCGCAACGATCGGTTGTTTTCAAATCGGGATATAAGTCTGTTTTTAAATCACTTCTAATATCCATAGTGTTATAGCCTACAATTGTAAGTGGAAAACCATCAATCATTTGATTAGCCAATTTATATTTTGCTGCTAATTCATAAGTTTTTTGGTAGGTTTGTCTCGACAATCCAAGGGAAAGCCAATTTGTAACACCGTAAATTCCTCCTAACTTTGTTAGGGCTGCATCCAAACCAAAAAAGTTGTTGATTCCATTTGATAAATCTCCAAAACGGTGAGAAACTAAGAAATAGAATTCCCCTTTCACCGGTAATTTTGTAGATTGCATATTACAAATCTGCAAACCCTTGAATGCGGCTATTTCAATTTCTTTATGCTCGGGTTTTACGGCGTCTAGTTGGTTTAATAAATCATCTTGCGCTGAGGCGTATCCAGCAACAAAGAAGATGCATACAATAGTCAATAATCGTGTTAATTTCATAGGTTTTGGTTTTAAATTGCTAAGCATTGATCAAGTTTAATTTCGCCCATTAAATCATCAAAACCAACCACTCTACCTTTTAAAGTAATTAGTTGATTTTCTTTGATAGATGGATTTAGTTTTTCTTTAAGAGTGCAGATAATCGTATTGTCTACAATTACTTCGTTTCCTTTGATCGAAGTAATGGTTCCTTTTATTGCTACTGCTTTTTCTAGATATTTTTTGTTAGCAACCTCTGTATTGGCTGAAAATTCTTTTGTAATTTCTTGAGAAGTTACCGTATAATTTGCTGCTTCGGTAGCCAAATCTCTCGCGCCACCGTGCATAACATAATTATAACCGGTAAATCCCATGACAACAACTACAAGTAGCGAGACGATGATGATTTGTGATTTTTTCATAAGGTTTTAAAATTTAGTAAAGTTTGTTGAGTTAAATTTTCAAGACTTTTTTAGCACCATCAAAAATAGTAATAGTAACTAGTTTTTTTTATTTTTATTAATTTTAATTTTCCACCATCTTGTGTTTTATTAATCCAATAAAACTAATGCTCCTTTATTTTTTTTCAAATTTGCATAATCTAACGTTTTTTCCTTTCCGGATTGTAGTTGATGTCTTTTGTCTGATTGCTTCTGTATGCTTTATTTACAAGTATTGAATTTCTCTCCAGCAACCTTTTCTTGTAATTTCAAATTCATTTTTCTTTTCCGAAAAAGGAAGGTACTGCCTAAAAAAAAAGAACGACAATGAAATCAATTTTCGCTTGTGGCAGGATTAGGTTATGTTTTTAAATTTGGACTAAAAGGGGTTTTTCAATGTTTGGTTTAAAACAGACGATTTAAATAAAACCCTACCTTTTTGTTAATAAAAATAGAAATTTCTAGAATCATCTGCATCCTTATTTATGAATATACTCTCAACGAATTACCCGTTAAAGTAGTATTGTACTTAGTTAAAGGTCGGTTTGCAGGACCTTGTATTACAGCTCCAGTACCGCTAAATTTAGCACCGTGATTCGGACAAACAAAATCATTTTCAGCCGCGAAATAATTGACATTAGTTCCTTGATGGGTACAAGAAGAAGAAACAGCCAAATAAGCGCCGTCATTAGTTCGCGCAACGATGATGCCATTTAAACTAAGAAAACCACCATTTACAGACAAAGGACCCGAGCTCACATCTACTGTAAAATTAACGTTCGTTGGTGCCGCTTTTGGAGTGTCTTCTTTTTCGCAGCTTGAGGCTAAACCTCCAATGCAAGCTGGAATTAAAACCGCCGCTGCGCCAAAACCAACTCTTGCGAAAAACTCTTTTCTGTTCATGGGTGATTAGGTGTTGAATTTATATAATGCTGAAACAACTCATGCTTTAGAAACCCTACTCGGTTATTCTGGGCTTAAGAAAGTTTTAAGAAAGTATTATGATTTAAGAGAATGTGATAGAAATCAGGACGTAGTTTAATGGAATTTACTCTTTCTATTCTCCCTTATTTTTATTTGCAATTCCTCAAAACTTCAAAATCAAATGCTTAAATTTGCGGCTTGATTTTATACCATTTCAGAATTCTTATTAAGTACAAAAAAATATGTTTGATAATTTAAGTGAGAAATTAGACAAGGCGTTCCATATCCTAAAAGGACACGGAAAAATTACAGAAGTTAATGTTGCAGAGACTTTAAAAGAGGTGCGTCGTGCTTTATTGGATGCCGACGTGAATTTTAAGATTGCTAAAGAATTTACCACAAAAGTCAAAGAACAAGCCATCGGTCAAAATGTATTAACGACTTTACAACCGGGGCAACTTTTGGTGAAATTGGTCAAAGACGAGTTGACCGAATTAATGGGCGGCGATGTATCTGGGATTAATCTATCTGGAAATCCGACCGTTATTTTAATGTCAGGTTTGCAAGGTTCTGGTAAAACAACATTCTCTGGAAAACTGGCTAATTTTCTTAAAACTAAGAAAAATAAGAAACCCCTTTTAGTAGCTTGCGATGTCTATCGTCCAGCTGCGATTAATCAGCTGCATATAGTTGGCGATCAAATAGGAGTGGAAGTTTATTCGGAACTAGGGAATAACAATCCGGTAACGATTGCTCAGAATGCCATTAAGTATGCTAAAGAAAAAGGGTACAACGTAGTCATCGTAGATACCGCAGGTCGTTTGGCGGTTGATGAGGAAATGATGACCGAGATTGCCAATGTGCACCAGGCGATTCAGCCGCAAGAAACCTTATTTGTGGTCGATGCTATGACAGGTCAAGATGCGGTAAATACTGCAAAAGCGTTCAACGACCGTTTGAATTTTGACGGGGTGATCCTTACCAAATTAGATGGGGATACTCGCGGTGGCGCCGCAATTTCTATTAAATCGGTTGTCAACAAACCGATTAAGTTTGTGGGTACTGGTGAGAAAATGGAAGCCATCGATGTGTTTTATCCATCTCGTATGGCCGAACGTATTTTGGGGATGGGAGATGTAGTGTCCTTAGTAGAAAGAGCACAAGAGCAGTTTGATGAAGAAGAAGCTAGAAAATTACAAAAGAAAATTGCCAAAAACCAATTTGGTTTTGATGATTTTCTGTCTCAAATTCAACAGGTAAAGAAAATGGGGAACATGAAAGACTTAGTCGGCATGATTCCAGGAGCTTCGAAAGCAATGAAAGACGTTGAAATTGAAGATGATGCTTTCAAACATATCGAAGCCATCATTTATTCGATGACACCTGTAGAGCGAAGCAAACCGACAATTATCGATATGAAAAGAAAAACCAGAATTGCAAAGGGTTCTGGAAGAAAAATAGAAGAAGTCAATCAGTTGATGAAGCAATTCGACCAAATGAGCAAAATGATGAAAATGATGCAAGGTCCGGGTGGAAAGCAAATGATGAAAATGATGGGCGGAATGAAAGGCATGCAGTAAGAAGTTGTCGGTTGACAGTTGTCGGTTCGATACTCTTAAATAGAATATATTTTACATAAGAATCCCTAGTTGCCAAATACAGTCAAGGGATTTCTTTTTAACTAACAACTGACCACACTATGCAACTACTAGACGGAAAAAAAATTGCCAATGACATCAAAAATGAAATCACTGCCGAGGTGGATTTGATGAAAAAAAACAACGAAAAAGTGCCTCATTTAGCGGCTGTGATTGTTGGAAATGATGGGGCAAGTTTGACCTATGTTGGTAGTAAAGTAAAAGCCTGTGAGCGTGTCGGATTTGAATCGACTTTGGTAAAAATGCCCAGCACCACTTCGGAAACAGAATTGCTTAAAAAAATAAAACAACTCAACGAAGATGATGCTATTGACGGATTCATAGTGCAGTTGCCTTTGCCCGAACAAATTGATACCCAAAAAGTATTGATGGCCATCGATCCAAGTAAAGATGTTGACGGGTTTCATCCGGAAAATTTCGGAAAAATGGCACTCGATATGACCACCTTTATCCCAGCAACACCTTTCGGAATCTTAGAATTGTTAGAACGCTACAACGTGGAAACCAAAGGAAAACATACTGTGGTTATCGGAAGAAGCCACATAGTAGGAAGACCCATGAGTATTTTGATGGGAAGAAAAGGGTTTCCTGGAAATTCTACGGTTACTTTAACACACAGTTACACTGAAAACATAGAGCAAATCACCATTCAAGCCGATATTATTATCACCGCATTGGGAGTTCCCAATTATCTCAAAGCGGAAATGATAAAAGAAGGAGCGGTGGTCATTGATGTTGGGATCACCCGAGTGGAAGATAAAACCACTGAAAAAGGCTATCGCATTACTGGTGATGTCGACTTTGATTTGGTAAGTAAAAAAGCATCTTTTATCACGCCAGTACCTGGTGGCGTTGGTCCTATGACTATTGCGATGCTGTTAAAAAACACACTTTTGGCTAGAGAACAACGTCGATTGGCATCAAAGTAAATCCCGGAATTTAATAATCGCCTTTTCTTTTAAATCGAGGATCGTCTTTTTTGATGAATTCGGTTCGTCTTTTTGGCGTTTCGTTTCTAGGCAAACTCGCTTCTTCGGTTTTACTCGATGGTTCGATGAGTTGGTTTAATTCTTGAATCTCACCATCGGTTAAATCTCGGTATCTTCCCACAGGAATATCTAACGAAATATTAATGATGCGGATGCGTTTCAGGGCTGTTACTTCATACCCCAAATACTCACACATTCTACGAATTTGACGGTTCAATCCTTGCGTTAAAATGATTTTGAAAATGTATTTGCTGATTTGCTCGACTTTACATTTTCTAGTGATCGTATCTAAAATGGGAACTCCATTGCCCATTTTTTCTATAAAGCGATCGGTGATGGGTTTGTTAACGGTTACCGTATATTCTTTTTCGTGATTGTTTCTTGCCCGCAGAATCTTGTTGACAATATCGCCGTCATTGGTCATGAAAATCAGGCCTTCGCTGGCTTTGTCTAATCGTCCGATAGGGAAAATGCGTTTCGGGTAATGGATATAATCGACGATATTATCGCGAACTTCTAAGTTGGTAGTGCATTCAATTCCGACTGGTTTGTTGAATGCGAGGTAGATTAATTTCTCGGTATTGTCTCGAATGATTTTACCATCAATACGCACTTCGTCGCTAGGAGCTACTTTGGTGCCCATTTCAGGAACAACGCCGTTAATGGTAACGCGACCGTCTTCAATGAGTTTATCGGCTTCCCGGCGTGAGCAGAATCCGGTTTCTCCTATGAATTTATTGAGTCGTTTGAGATTTTCTTCCATCAAGCAAAAATAGGGTTTAATTTGATAGCAGGAAAATTCTGGGAACACCGAATTTCTAGCCCTGATAGGAACGGTATCCTTTTGTGGCGGGGTTCGGCACAAAAGATAAAGTGGAGAGCAGGATTAAGCTCCTAAAAAAACAGCAATTTTTTGGTATAATTCAGTGTCATGAAGGCTGTGTCCGAACCCTTTAGTTTCAATAAAAATCGAATTTTTCCAAGTCGCCGCTAGTTTTTTCGCTTCTGAAAAATTGACAACAGTATCTTCGCTATCATGGGCAATTAGGCCTTTTAACTCGGAATTTTGCAGGAATTTTTGCCCTGAAAAATCTTCGATAACAATGTTGAATCGTTCTTTGGTATAGTCAATTAGGGCTTTGTGAATCGTTAGATTTAAGCTCAGTAATTGCACATAATTGGAAAGCAAAATTTTAAAATCAGAAGGCGATCCCAAGAGGACCATTTTTTTTAGCGTATTCGGAAAGTGGTATTGGTAATACGAGCTGGCAACACCTCCAATGGAATGTCCGATTAGGGAGTTGGGTTGGAATTTCTGCACCATAACTTCAATAAAATTAGCATAAAGCGGCACGTTGAATTCTTTTCCGCTAGACAATCCATGAGCAGGAGCGTCGATCGCAATGATGGTACTTCCGGTTTTTTGAAGGAACGGCAGTATTTTTTCCCAACGCGAGGCATTGCTTTCCCAGCCGTGAAGTAAAAGGATTACGTTATCGTTACCTTTCCATTGGTAGGTTTCAAAACGGTGGCTTTGATAAGTTAGCGTTTCTCTTTGTGCTTTTTGCAATACTTCCGGAAGTTGTCCTTGGTTTAAGCGTCCAATTCTTGGTTCGCTAAACAAACGATAGGCTAATTTCACAGCTTGCTTGGGACGGATGTAACTTAAAAGATTGAGATACAGTCCGACGGTTTTAGTAAGCAAAAAGTATTTTATTGTTTGCATAAAAAAAGCCCCGATATTTCGAGGCTAGTTTGTTATTAAATTAAAGAAAAAAGTTTTTGCATTTTTTCTCTTTCTTCTTCAGCCAAGGAAGTGTCTACTAAAATCCTTCCGGAATGCTCGTCGGTGATGATTTTTTTTCTTCCCGCAATTTCAACTTGCGTTTGAGGAGGAATGGTAAAGAAAGATCCTGCAGAAGCACCTCTTTCGATAGAAACCACTGCCAAACCATTGCGAACGCTAGAGCGAATTCTCTTATACGCTTTCAATAAACGTTCTTCGATTAAGGCTTCGTATTCGGCCGATTTTTCGGTTAAGAACGATTCTTCTTTTTGTGTTTCAGACATGATGTCGCTTAATTCTGCTTTTTTGTGTTTCAGATGCGACATTTTAGCTTCTAATTTTTCTTTAGAACTTGAAATAGCTTCTTTTTTGTGTTCCATAGAAGCTTTCATTTCTTTCATTTGTTTTTCGGCCAATTGGATTTCCAATTCTTGAAATTCAATTTCTTTCGTTAACGAGTTGAATTCTCTGTTGTTACGAACGCTGTCTTGTTGTTTAGTATATCTTTTGATTGCGGTTTGATGGTCTTCAACAGCAATTTTTTTAGCTTTGATTTGCTCTTCAATATTTTCTAAATCTTTTTTTGATTTATCGGCACGGGCTAACAAACCGGCTACTTCATCTTCTAAGTCTTCCACTTCTAAAGGAAGTTCTCCTCTTACGTTTCTGATTTCATCAATTCGCGTATCAATTAATTGCAAGTCATATAATGCTCTTAATTTTTCTTCTACATTTAATTCTTTTATGTTCGCCATAATCTTTATAAGTACTTAACAGGATTTGTATTTTCTTCTGATAAAATGATGGCAAAATTAGGAATTTTTTTCCGAAGAAAATCAACAATATAATTTTTTGTATAGCGTTCGCTTTCAAAATGTCCGATATCAGCTAAAAGTAATTGATTTTCAGACTCATAGAAATTATGATACTTTAAATCGGCAGTTAAAAAAGCATCAGCACCGGCTTGAATTGCCTTTTTAATCGCAAAACTTCCGGATCCTCCTAATACGGCCACTTTTTTTATGGTTTTTCCAGTGAATTCCGTATGACGAATGCTTCCGCTCTGCATTTTTTCTTTTACAAAAAGGAGGAATTCTTTTTCTTTCATTGGCGTTTCTAATTCGCCTACCATTCCGAGTCCAATATTTTGGTGTTGGTTTTGCAATGCGTAAATTTCATAAGCGACTTCTTCATAGGCATGACTTTTAAAAAGGGCTTTCAAAATTTTCGATTCGAGATGTTTTTCGAAAGTCACTTCGATTTTGATTTCGTTAGTCTCTACAAATTCGAAACGTTCTCCAATTTCGGGATTGCTATTCTCGTTGCCCATATAGGTTCCGATGCCTTTTGAATTGAAACTGCAATTTTCATAATTTCCAATGGTTCCGGCTCCGGCATCAAAAAGCGAATGGCGCACTTCTTCGGCATTTTCGGGGATGGTGTAGGTAATTAACTTTTGGATGTAATTCGTTTTTGGAATTAATATTTTGGTATGAAGCAATCCTAACGCGTTGCAGAAAATTTTATTCACCCCTTGCTGATGGTTGTCTAAAGCGGTGTGCACGGCATAAATAGCGATATCGTTCTTGATTGCTTTTATCACGGCGCGCTCTACATAAGTGGCACCCGTAATTTTTTTTAATCCCAAGAAAAGTATCGGGTGAAAACAAACAATCAAGTTGCATTTCTTGGTGATTGCTTCGGCAACAACTGCTTCTAAAGCATCGTGACACACTAAAATTCCTGTGATTTCAGCTTCTGGATTTCCAGTAAGTAAGCCCACATTGTCAAAATCTTCAGCATAACTTAACGGAGCCATTTGTTCTAAAACGGCAAGGATTTCTTTTGTTTTCATTGGAATGGTGTTTTTAGGTCGACCAAGGGTTTAAATAATCTTTAATGATCCACTCGTCGCCTTGTTTTTCAAGCAACAACACGGCGCCATTGTTGTGCTCGATGTTTCGAAAGAAAACCACTTTCACTAAAGCAATGTTGCTGTTGAGATCGTATAGTGGTTTGCTAATAATCATTAAACGTTGGTTGTTCAAGTGTAAGCGTTGCGAAATTTCTTGGTAGCGCTCTAAACTCAAACAATCGTTCACTTTTATTTTTAATTGCGTCGCATCTTTTTCAAAGATCGATTGCAACTCCGAATCCCAACTTCGTTCCGTGAGGTCGCTATTGATTTTTGTTCTAATATCTTTTAAAAAAGCATCCGGTAATTTTTGATTTTGGATCGCTTCGAAAATCTCTTCCGAATTATTGGCTTGGGTGCAATAAAGGTATAGCAATTGGCTCCGACCTTTGAAAGCCGGTTTTTCCTTTTTGTAATAGGTAGTCAAAATCGTTTTTAGCAAAGAATGGTTCTCCTTATCTTGACAAAAAACTTTTGGAACGAAAAAAAGAAAGCAGAAAAGAATCGAAAATAGTCTCATTTTACTAGTGCTGAATTCGGTGTGTGATGATGATATAAAGTATTTTTATTTCTATTCAAAGATAAAATATTATACTTTCGCATCATGAATTTTTTGCGAAAAATACTCTTTCCCTTTGCCGTTCTTTATGGATGGATTGCGCAGTTCCGTAATTTTCTTTACGATTATGGAATCTTGAAATCCTACACTTTTGACGTTCCTACTATTGTCGTAGGGAATTTAACGGTTGGTGGCACTGGGAAAACCCCAATGATTGAGTATTTAATTCGGTTGTTGTCGCAAGACTATACCGTCGCTACTTTAAGTCGAGGGTATAAAAGACATTCCAAAGGGTTTGTTATAGCCGATTTAGATGCAACACCGCAAAGTTTAGGGGATGAACCGTTTCAAATGCACCGAAAATTCCCTAACATCAATGTTGCTGTGGATGCTAATCGCAAAAACGGAATAGAACAATTACTTTCTTTAAAAGAAAAACCTCAAGTGATTTTGTTGGACGATGCTTTTCAACACCGCAAAGTAAAAGCGGGATTTTATATTCTATTGACGGCTTATAACGATTTGTACTGCAACGATTGGATTTTACCTACCGGAAATTTGAGAGAAAGTCACAGTGGTGCCCATAGAGCCAACATGATAATTGTCACCAAATGCCCCGATACTATTTCGGAAATTGCCCAAGATAAAATCAGAAAACAATTGAAGGCAAAGCAACCGGTATTTTTTAGCACGATTGCTTATGATGAATCGGTTTATTCGGAAAACGAATCCAAAAAAGTAGCTGAATTGAAAGGGGTTGCTAAACTATTGATCGCTGGAATAGCAAAACCAGAACCCTTTTTTGCATATTTGCATGAATCAAATGATACTATACTGACGTATTCGGATCATCATGATTTTTCTGAAAATGATATTCAAACCATAAAAAAACTAACTAAAAACAAAATCATTATTACGACTGAGAAGGATTATGTGCGACTCAAAGATCGCCTGAATTCGGAATCCCTTTTTTATTTACCGATAAAAACAGCACTGGTTTCTCAAGGAAGTATGTTTGATTCAATTCTTTTAAATTATGTGGGAACAAGTACAAGAAACGGTTAATTACATTCAAGCCAAAACCAATTTCACCCCAGAATACGGTGTTATTTTAGGATCGGGATTAGGGAGTTTTACAGACGATATCGATGTGGCTTTTACACTTCCGTATACCGAAATTCCGAATTTCCCCGTTTCAACTGTTCAAGGACATCATGGGGCTTTAGTTTTTGGAACGATTGGTACTAAAAAAGTGATTGCCATGCAAGGTCGTTTTCATTTCTATGAAGGCTATTCGATGAAAGAAGTAACTTTCCCAGTTCGGGTGATGAAGTATTTGGGTGTTGAAAAATTGATTGTTTCCAATGCTTCGGGCGGAGTTAACTCTAATTATAAAGTGGGTTCTGTGGTTTTGATTAAAGATCATATCAACTTTATGCCAGAACATCCGTTGCATGGGAAAAATGAAGAACGTTTTGGGCCTCGCTTTTTAAATATGAGCGAACCTTACAGCCGAAAAATGATTGTAAAAGCAAAAGAAATTGCACAAGCAGAAGGTATTGTAGTGCATGACGGAGTTTATTTAGGACTGCAAGGGCCAACTTTTGAAACGATCTCCGAATACCGAATGGTGAAAATTCTAGGAGCCGATTGTGTTGGAATGTCTACTGTTCCAGAAGTAATCGTGGCGCGTCATATGGAAATGGAAACCTTCGGAATCTCTGTGATTACTGATATGGGTGATGAAGATAACATTGAAACGGTAAGCCACGCAGAGGTGTTAGAAGCGGCTAAAAAAGCAGAACCCGAGGTACGTACTTTAATCAAACAATTAATTTTACAATACTAAACTTTTCGAGCTAAATTGCTACTAATAATTCTGTAGAAATCAATGGGGTCAAAGGGTTTGGTAATCACATCATTCATACCAAAAGACATCAGCATTTCCCGATTTTCATTCAATGAAATAGCGGTTAATGCAATAATTTTAGTTTTCTTATCGAAAGTTCGGATAGTTTGCGTGGCAATGGTACCGTTGATTCCAGGCAAATGCACGTCCATTAAGACTAAATCGTAGGCATTGTTTTTCAAGGCTTCAATCGCATCTTCACCATTATCGATGACTTCGCAAACCATGCCTTTATTTTCAACCATTTTCTTAGTAATCATTTGATTGATCTTGTTGTCTTCAATCAAAAGTACCTTTTTGTTTTTTAGGATGGAATCATCGTAATCAATTCCTTTTTCTAGGGTTGTAAGAGGATTTCCAATTTTAAAACTCAAATCGAAAGAGAACGAAGAACCTTTACCCTCTTCACTTTCTAATTTGATTTTGCCACCCATGAGGTCAATTAATTTCTTGACAATGGTCAATCCCAAACCCGTCCCTCCATATTTACGGTTGATTTCAATGGAACCTTGCGAAAAACTATCAAACACGGATTCGATTTTATCTTTGGGAATACCAATTCCAGTATCGATAATTTTAAAATGGATGGAAGTAAATTCTTCATTGATTTCATTGGTGCTCAATATTACTTTTACGGCTCCATTTTTGGTAAATTTCAGCGCGTTATTAATCAAGTTTAAGAATACTTGAGACAGTTTGGTTGGATCGCCTAGTAAGTAATCTGGAATGTTTGGGTCGATCTCCAGAGTGAACGAATTGTTGTTAATGGAAGCCAATTCTTTCAGTGAATTCTGAATGTTTGTCAACAATAATTTCAAATCAAAATTGATGTATTCCGTTTCAATAGTACTGGATTCAATTCGGTTGATTTCTAGAATTTCATTAATGAACGTTAGCAAATAATTCCCGGAAAACTTTAAAGAAGTGAGATACTTCATCTGACTCGGTTTCGGTTTTTCTTCCAATAACAAATGGGTAATTCCGTTGATGGCATTCAAAGGCGTTCGCAGTTCGTGACTGACGGTTGATAAAAATTCGGCTCTGGCTTTCGAAGCTTTTTCGGCTTTTTCTTTGGCCAATAGCAATTCATTGTTTTTTTCTTTTAGCAGTAAATTCGATTGGTTTCGAATGATGTTATTTTTATATAAAGACAAACTCAACAGCAACAGAATTGAAATCAAGGCAATGGCTAGAATATTGATAAGTTTGGATACTTTATTGGCTTTTTGTTGCTCTTTGTTTTCTTTGTCTAATTGCTCAATAGTTTTTAATCGCTCGCTATCTTTGAACTGCACGTAATCTTCCGACCCTAATTTATGGGTGTTTAAAATCGCAATACTGTCATCCAATTGCATGTGTTTTTTCAAATAGAAATGGGCCTTATCGATGTCGAGTAATTTTTCATAAACCAGACTTAAAGACAGTAAAATTTTGGATTTTTGATCTACATTTTTGTCTTTGGCATTCAAGACGTAGGAACGACTAAGGTAATTAAGGGCTAAGTTTTTTCTGTTGTTTTGGAGTTCGATAGTTCCAATTTGGTACAACGCTTCAGCTTTAGTCTTTGAAAAATCAAGGGCATCTGGTTTCGCAATAATTTGATTGAATATTGAAATCGCCGAAGCATATTCGCCCTTGGCTTTGTATACGATTCCTTTCTGCAAATTCAACAATCCAATGGCATCTGGAATTTTGATTGCGGTGTAGATCATTTTGGCTTTATCGAAATAATTTTCGGCCAGTAAATAATTTCCTTTTTCCAAATGGCACAAACCCATTTGGTAATAACAGAAAGCTTGCTGACTGGAAGGTTTTATGGTATTGTATAAGCAAACACTTATGTAGTAAGATTCAATGGCATCGTCGTATTTCTTTAGGTCAAAATAAATGCCACCCAAAACTAAATGCGCGTAAGCTTGAGCGCTAGTTTTTTTAGTTTTATTAGCAAAGTCGATCGCTTTTTGAGCAAAATCAAGCGAAATTTTGTAATTGTTTGTTTTGCTGTTAAAGTTTGACAATTCGATATAATAATTCAAACTGTCTACTTTAGTAACATTTTTCTTTTGTTTTTGGGCAACTCCAAGAGTACTTAAAAAAATAAAAAAGAGTACAAATAACCTCATGAATTTGTAGGGATTGTTATTCAAGGGTTTAAAAGTAAGCAATTATTTGGTAGCAGTACGTAAAATTAAGTCGATTATTCTGGAAGAGTATCCTATTTCATTGTCATACCAACCAACGACCTTCACCATTTTACCAATAACAGATGTCAATTGCGCATCAAAAAGGCACGAATTCGGATTTCCGATAATATCAACAGACACGATAGGGTCGTTTGTATAGGCCAGAATTCCTTTTAAGCTTGTTTCGGATGCTTTTTGAAAAGCTGCATTGATTTCGGCGATGCTTACTTGACGTTTTACATAACAAGTAATATCAGTTAAAGAGCCATCGGGAACGGGAACACGAATACCACTGCCCCCAATTTTTCCTTCAAACTCTGGAAATATTTTCGTTAATGCTTTTGCCGCACCCGTAGTAGTGGGCACTATTGATTGACTGGCGCCTCGAGCCCGACGCAGGTCTTTGTGCGGTTGGTCGTGCAAACTTTGATCGGTGGTGTAGGAGTGGACTGTCGTGATGTAGGCTTGTTCGATGCCACACAATTCGCTGATGATCTTAAGCATCGGAGCAGCATTGTTCGTGGTGCAACTGGCATTGGAGATTATGGTTTCCGTGCCATCCAAAATGGATTCGTTGACTCCTAAAACTACTGTTTTTATGGTGTCTACTTCAGAAGGGGCAGATAGAATTACTTTTTTAGCACCCGCGACAATGTGTTCGTTAATTTCCTCAAATGTTTTGTATTTGCCGGTAGATTCTACTACAACGTCAATGTCTAAAGCACCCCAATTTAAATTAGTGATATTTTTTTCGTGAAAAAACAAATAGGGTTTTTCGTCAACAAGGAGGGCAGTTTCATTGGAAGAGCACGATTGTTTTAGCACACCATGAATGCTGTCGTATTTCAGCAAATGTGCCATCGTTGCATTATCGGCAATATCGTTAATGGCAATCACTTCGAGGGAAGGATGATTCAAAAGCAATCGAAATAAATTGCGTCCGATTCTTCCAAATCCGTTGATCGCGACTCTTGTTTTTGTGTTCATTCGGGTGAATTATAGAATGTGTTTGGCCGCTTTGTAGGAAGATCGGACTAAAGCGCCGCTTTCTACATGACGGAATCCCATTTCCAATCCGATTTTTTCATATTTCGCAAATTGTTCGGGCAAAATGTATTCTTTAACCGGTAAATGTTTTTTACTAGGTTGTAAATATTGGCCAATGGTAACTACATCCACATTGGCATTTCGCAAATCGTTTAGCGTTTGAATCACTTCTTCTTCGGTTTCTCCCAATCCGAGCATGATTCCTGATTTGGTTCGGTTGATTCCTTTCGCTTTTAAATACTGCAACACTTCCAAACTACGGTCGTATTTCGCTTGAATTCGAACCTCGCGTGTGAGGCGGCGAACGGTTTCTACATTATGAGATACAACTTCTGGGTTGGCCTCAACAATTCGATCTAAGTTGCGTTCAATGCCTTGGAAATCGGGGATTAAAGTTTCTAAAGTGGTCGTTGGATTCATACGACGAATGGCTTTTACGGTTTCAATCCAAATAATGGAGCCACCGTCTTTCAAATCGTCACGATCGACACTAGTAATCACCGCATGTTTGATGTTCATGATTTTTATGGATCGCGCTACTTTTTCGGGTTCGTCCCAATCAACCGTTTCAGGTCTACCCGTTTTGACCCCGCAAAATCCACAAGAACGCGTGCAAATATTTCCTAGAATCATGAAGGTAGCGGTGCCTTCGCCCCAGCATTCTCCCATATTAGGGCAACTTCCGGAGGTGCAAATCGTATTCAAACTGTATTTGTCAACTAGTCCACGAAGCTCTGTATATTTTTGACCGATGGGCAATTTTACTTTGAGCCATTTTGGTTTTCCAATCGGTAAGGTATTGTCTAAAACACTTTCCATAAACTAATTTTTTGCCCGACAAAGATACGGAATGTAGTTAATTTGAGGATTGCCAATTGATGTTAATTTGTTGGGAGTACAAACGCAGCTTAAAGTTTACTCGATAAAGTCTAAATCCTTTCCATGAGTTTCCGAAATAGTAAGTGTAGCAGTGATTCCCATTACAAAAACTAGAATTCCCACTAGGAGAGCAGCGGTGATAACACCAAGAGTAGTCTTGAAAAAATCAAATCCTAATAACATGACCGGCAATAGTCCTCGCACCATATTGGGTACTGTTGTCGTGGCAGTGCTTCGGATATTGGTTCCAAATTGTTCGGCAGCAACGGTAACAAACATGGCCCAATAACCGGTTCCTAAACCCAACCAAGTGCAATAGAAATAGTAACTATTTTCGGTTGTTGCTCCACCAAAAAGCATCAACACAATACCGACTAAAGTGAAAAGCATCATGTAAATAATAGCTTTTTTTCGGGAATGTAAATAATGCGATAAGAATCCGCTAGCGAAATCACCAGCCGAAATGCCAACATAAGCCCACATGATTGCCTTTCCAGGATTGATGCTGGTAATGCCCAACGCTGGTGCAAATTGATTGCTCATAACGGCTAAGATTCCAATACAAAACCATGTTGGCAGACCTATTGCAATGCATTTGATGTATTTTATAAAAAGCACTTTTTTAGTAAAAAGCGACAGAAAATTCCCTTTAGCTACCGAATGGTTTTGTTCGAGACTTTTATACATGCCACTTTCAAAAACCCCGATTCTTAGCAACAAAAGTAACAAACCCAATCCACCACCGATAAAATACGCCCAAGTCCAATCGCCCGCTAATTCTACCGTAAGTTGCGCCACTACAGCGCCCAGCAAACCAAAACCGGCTACCAAAGAAGTTCCAATGGCTCTCAGTTCTTTGGGTAAACTTTCGGAGACTAAGGTAATTCCGGCACCCAATTCGCCTGCTAAACCAACGCCGGCAATAAATCGCAACAGCGCATACAGCGTCGTTTTATCTTCAAATGGAATTTGAGGTAAAAACCCACAAGCGATATTGGCTATCGAATACACTAAAATAGAACCAAATAGCACGGATAACCTTCCTTTTTTATCTCCAAGAATGCCCCAAAGTATTCCGCCGAGAAGCAAGCCAATCATTTGATAATTTAGAATATGAGTTCCGGCAATGTCAGCGTCCAATCCTAAAGCTTTCAAACTTGGAACCCGTACGATTCCAAAAAGCAGTAAATCATAGATATCTACAAAATACCCTAAAGCGGCTACAATTACAGGGAAACAGAGAAGGTGTTTTAATTTTTCGTTGAAAGTAAAATGCTGCATGAGTTAGTGTTTCAAGGATGATCTGTCTTTCATTCTTTAAATGAGAACAGTGGAAAATCCAATTAAAGTTATTTTCGTTTCAAAATCAGTTCATTCAAAAGTAGTATATTTGTAATCACTTTTTAAGTTCTAATTAATGAAAAGTACATTTTTTTAACTGTATCTGGTATTGCATTTTTCGGAATCATGACCACATGTTGCCAGTTTTTATCAACCTTATACCAAAGGAATTGCAAAAACCATCGCAAAGAAACCTACCAAAAATAAAAAAAGTAAAAAATAAAATCATGGAAGTAAAAGACAGTAACGGAAATCTCTTGAACGATGGCGATTCAGTAACCGTAATTAAAGATTTAAAAGTACGGGGTTCCTCCGACGTCATCAAAAGAGGCACCATGGTAAAAAACATTCGACTTACCGATGATCCCGCAGAAATTGATTGTCGTGTCAATAAAACCGCAATGGTGCTCAGAACCGAATTTGTGAAAAAAGCATAAATAAAAAGCAGTACGAAATAAAAATGCCCCAAAAAGTTAGACACTCTTTGGGGCATTTTTTATGGAAAGAAAAGTAGGATTGCACACTTAAGTTAGAATGGCACCGGTTTCTTCGTAGTTCGGTTTCAGCTCCAGCTTCAGACGAAGGATCAGGAGTTGTAGCCGCCGTTCCTTTATTTTTCTTAGAATTTGAACTGGTTTTTGAGCTTTTGAATCTGAAGCGAGATGGAGTGACGCCTCTTTCGGACTTAGGTTTACTGGTGGAATTAGTTATTCTTTTTCGGAAATAGTTGCCGTTTGCTTTCTATGATTTCGGCTAATAATTTTTTAGCGCGAAGTAACTTTATTTTGACGTTGCTCAACGGTTCGTCCAACTGATTGGCAATTTCTTGATAACTCATTTCTTGAAAATACCGCAACTGAATTACATCTTGATAATGTGGCTTCAATTCTTTGATATACTGCAAGAGTTGCGATAAATTTTGCTCTGTAATGAGACGGTCTTCAGCTGATGGAGTAGTGTCGGCAATATTGTAAGCTTGATAATCGTCTTCATCAGTAATGGCTACAAATAGCGAAGATTTTCGTTTGCGAAGCATGTCAATGTGCACATTTTTAGCAATGGCAATCAACCAAGTATTGAATTGAAATTCGGGATTGTAGGTCGCAATTTTATCAAATGCCTTGGAGAACGTTTCAATAGTAATGTCTTCAGCGTCGGTTTCGTTTTCGGTGCGTTTGAGCATGAATCCGTAGACTTCATTCCAATAGTGATCCAACAGAAATGTAAAAGCAACTTGATCTCCTTTTTTGGCTAATTCAATATTTTTTTTTACTTCCAATGTACGGGTTTTGAAAACAGGTTGGTTAAATAAACATTCAATTGGAGAACGATTAAACTCCATTCAAGTATCGGAAACCAATACATGACATCTTTTTCTTTGAGTTTACCTGCAGCAAAACCTAGCGTCAACCAAGAAAACAAGTAGCGAAATCCGATTAAACTGACCACCACAATCCATTGGTATTGAAAAGCCAACAAGACAATGGATAAGCCCATAAATAACAACTGAGAAGCATAAAACCCACCCAACTGCATGCGATCAAATGCTTTATAAAATTGCGCTGTCGAAACGTGTCTTCTTTTTTGAATAAACCAATCTTTAAGAGTGTTTTTGGGTTGCGAGTAGGTGATGCTTTCCGGAGAAAAACAAATCGTAGTATTCGATCCTTTTGCCGCTTGGTTGATAAACAAATCATCATCACCCGAACGGATTTTCATGTGGTCAATAAAACCATTGACATTAAAAAACTCTTCTTTCTTGTATGCCAAATTTCGGCCGACTCCCATATAAGGATGTCCCATTTTTGCCCATGAAAAATATTGAACGGCTGTTAGTAAGGTTTCAAAGCGAATCAATTTGTTTAAAAAGGAACCAGCAATTTTTTCGTAAGCGCCATAACCTAAAACAATCGTTTTTTCAGTAGTGAAATTCGAACTCATTTCTTTAATCCAATCTTTCGAAGTGGGGTAACAATCAGCATCCGTAAACAAAAGGTATTCTTTTTTAGCGGCTTTAATACCAAGGGTAAGTGCAAATTTTTTATTGCCCCAAAACGCTTCGTTATTGACCACTTTTACCAAGTGAATGTTGCTGTATTGCTTTTCAAATTCTTCAAAAAGATCCAACGTCGAATCGCTTGAAGCATCGTCAATCAAGATGATTTCAAAATCGGGATAGTCTTGTTCCGCTAAAATCGGAATAAATTTCGCCACATTTTCTTCCTCATTTTTGGCACAAACAATCACCGAAATTGGAATTTTTTTAGGCGCACTTTTCTGAAGTTTTGCATAAGCAAACTTCCCAAAAACGACTAGGAAATAAAACAGTTGAATCGCTACAACACCAATAAAAAGATAAAAAAGAATCGCTAACATAGCCGCTAAATGTTTTTTAAAAACGTGCGCAAATGTATGCATTTCATCGGAAAAAGGAAAGTAAATCGCTAACGGATTTGAAGCTTTTTTCAATTTGTTATTAGAAGCCATTTCCTGCTGTCCGTTCCAAGAGTGCGCTTCCAAAACTTTTTTTCAAAAGCCCGCAAAGGAGCTTCTTTCAGGCGCTCGTTGCAGTCAAGAAAAAATAGTTTTGCAAGCGCACGGCTTTCCACTACCATCAGGGCTAGCGTTCTATTTTCAATAGTAATTTTTGGTAAATTGGAAAAGGATACAACTAAAAAATCCCTTCTGCAAACAGAAAGGATTTAGTGGTCGGGGTGGCAGGATTATTTCATGATCCTGGTGTTGGGATAGTGACACCAAAAAATTCCTTTGGTTTTTTCAAAACCAAGTGTTTTTTTAGTTGCAAACAATGTTCAAATAAATTTGAATTGTTTGTAACTAAAAAATCCCTTCTGTAAACAGAAAGGATTTAGTGGTCGGGGTGGCAGGATTCGAACCTGCGGCCTCCTGCTCCCAAAGCAGGCGCGATAACCGAGCTACGCTACACCCCGAAGCGAGCGCAAAGATACTCTTTAATTTTTCTCTGCAAAACAAAAGATACAAATAAATAAAATTATTTCCACATCAATTTTTAGGATTCATTACTCCTAAAATTTTAGAATTAAGTTTACCTTTGCCAACACAAAAACCAAATTTAGATCTCAATTTTATGGCAACTTCCATCGAAAAAATAAAATGCCTAATTATAGGTTCTGGTCCTGCGGGATATACTGCTGCAATTTATGCTGCGAGAGCCAACATGAATCCAGTATTGTACCAAGGAACACAGCCCGGAGGACAATTGACCACCACTAATGAAGTAGAAAATTTCCCAGGGTATGTCGATGGTGTTACCGGACCAGAAATGATGGTGCAATTGCAACAACAAGCACAACGATTTGGTGCCGATGTTCGTGATGGATGGGCAACCAAAGTTGATTTTACCGGACCTATTCACAAAGTATGGATCAATGATCACATCGAACTTCATTGTGAAACAGTTGTCATTTCCACAGGAGCTTCTGCCAAATATTTAGGGATTCCTTCCGAACAACTGTATTTGCAATTGGGCGGTGGCGTTTCGGCTTGTGCGGTTTGCGACGGATTTTTCTACAGAAATCAAGAAGTAGTGATTGTTGGAGCGGGAGATTCGGCCTGTGAAGAAGCGCATTATCTATCAAAATTATGTAAAAAAGTAACGATGCTGGTTCGAAGTGAAAAATTCAGAGCGTCAAAAATCATGGAAGAACGCGTTCGCAAAACAGAAAATATTACGATTTTGATGAATCACGATACGGTAGAAGTTTTAGGCGATGGTCAAGTGGTGACCGGTGTTCAAGCTAAAAACAAAACGACTGGTGAAGTCTTTGAAATTCCAGCTACTGGTTTCTTCGTAGCCATTGGTCACCAACCCAATACTGCCATTTTTAAAGAGTATTTAGATTTAGACGAAACAGGTTATATCATCAATAGTCCAGGTACTTCTAAAACGAATGTTCCGGGAGTTTTTGTTGGTGGCGATGCTGCCGATCACGTATACCGTCAAGCAATTACCGCTGCAGGAACAGGGTGTATGGCCGCTTTAGATGCTGAAAGATATTTAGCATCACTCGAATAAAGGCGATGTCGTTTTTAGTACTAATCATTTGCAGATCATTATTTCAATGCTTTTTTAATTAAAGTAGCACTATCTAAAAAGTTTTTCATATCAATTTTTTGCTCGCCATACAAATGAATTTCTGATTTTCCTTTGGCATCAATACTGACTTTTCCGTTAACCGTTACGCTGCATTGCGAGTACCCTTCGGTAACCAATTCAGTATTTTTAGACGTCAGTTTGATCCCTGTAAAATCGGAGTTGTTGTCTAATCGCAATTTCAAATCAATTACATCGCCTTCTATGGTTGCCGTAGCTTTTTGATACATGTCAAATTTCATTTGAGTAGAAGCAATCAACGCCTTTAGTTGCGAGTTTTTACTCATTTCAATGATGGTTTCATCCGATTTTAAGTTCAATTCTGTCTTCGATTTGTCATCTGCCATCAATGTGAATGATTTCGTAGTAACATTGGCAAACAGTTTGGCGTTGTCGTGAATTTTGAAGGTGAAATTAGTCAGAGTAATTTCGGCTAGAGCGGTAATATTGGCGTTGTCTTTGGCAATAGCCATTTTAAAATTGTCAGTATAAGTAATTCGAATGCTGTATTTTTTGGCTCCCGAAACTAGTTTGGTAGTAGAAAGGTACAAGGTTTTGTCCTTCAATGTCACATCGATGGTTTCGTGCAAGTTATCGTCGGCTTCAATTTCAACACCGCATTTGTCGCCTTTGATTAGAAAAATCTCCAGATTGTCTTTCACGTCCAGATTCTCGAATTCCCCGATTTCCTTTTGTTCAACGGTGACGATTTTAGATCCTTTTATTCTTTCTTTTTGCTGTCCGAAAGCGATTACTGTAAACAGAAAAACTACGATTATAACGAGGCCTTTTTTCATTTTTATAAATTTTGTTCAAATATAAAAAAACATCTCATTAATTTCAGACGTTTTGGTAATTTAACCAGTTAAGTTAGAAATCGAAAAGTTTAGGAGTTTATTGGTTTGAGTTTTTTTATGCTTTGTAATGATTCGGCAATTAATTTTGATTTGTAATTGTCTAGTGCAAAGACAAACTTAGAATTTGTACCACTGAGAATTAAGAGCGCATTGATAGCAAATGGCGGCAATTTATGAAATCGTTTGATGTAAAGATCATTGGTTTTATTCTTATAATTTGAAATTATAAACGGTAATGTTTTTTTAGAATATACAAAATGTATTCGCTCTAATTTGGGTGGAACATAGTCACAAAAAAACAAGAATTTAAGTGGTTCTCCAGCTCTTAGATTATTAAATAATTCAATAACTGAAAAGAAGGTATCCTTTTTTTGGTTTTGAAAAAGAATGCCTTTGTGTATGTCTATAGCAATCCATTTTTGAAGTTTTGAATCGTAAATTTCATTGAACGAATGGCCAAATTGAGTTTTGTAAAACCGCTCGATACAGCCCCATTCTTTTACTTTGATGCCATTAATCATGCAAAAAATATTGAAAATCTGAGAGAAATCAGAACAAACGCCTCCATTACCATCAAGCATTTTTGCCAATGTATTTTCGGAAGAGAGTCCTAAACCTTTACCCCCACGAATGGAAGTTCTTAAAAAAGTTGCGAGGGTAAGTGCTTTTCCAAGCTCGGACAAAGACGGGGCTATATTGATTTTGCTGTTGACATCAAAGTACGCTTTTGGGAGGTCTTCAAGTTTGTTAAAGTCATTGAAGCAACCAATATTTTCAATAGTTTTTCCATTCGTATTTCGCGATACAATGATGTAACGCACGAAATACAACAAGGGGTGTCGCAAAAAAATAGCCGCCAGTTTTTTAGTTATAGCTTTCATCAGGACTGCATTTTAAATGATTACGAGAAATGCTGTGCTGATTTGGGGTTACGAATTTACTGTTTTTTTTAAAATATACGATATAGAAAAAAATCATCCTACTAGTAGGATGATTTTTTTCGTTTAAAAGAAGGTTACTCTTTGTTGATACCGCCGCCGGAGCTCGATTTTTTGTTCAAATTTTTAGGGACATTATGGTAGTTGATGTTCCCGCCACTAGAGGCTTCAGCAGTCAAGCTTACCAATGGGTAAATGTCTATTGTGCTGCCACTGGAGGCGCTTGCAATAACATCATTAGATAATAGTTTTTCTCCATCAATTGAACTACCGCTAGAAGAAACCGTTTCTAATGCGATTGTTTTCCCATCTAAAGTAACCGAGCTTCCGCTTGAGGCTTCACAAATAGTTTTAGAACTCTCTAAAGCAATATGCAAGGAAGAACCACTAGTAGCTTTCAATGTAAGAGCGTTGCTTTTGATGGTATTTCTAGAGTTAAAAGTAGCGCCACTACTCGTAGTGATAGATTCAATACGAGGCATGGTTACCACGATTTTTTTCATTTTCACATCAATGTAGCCCCTGTATTCAGAGCTAATGACCAATATTCCATTGATTACTTTTGTACTGATGTGTTGCTGAAAATTATCATCCGCAATAACAGTAACAGAACTTTCAGGCGCTTGTTGTACTAGCACATCCAATCCGTTTTCAGCTTTAATCCCTTTAAACTCTTCCGTAACGGATCGTTTTTCGGTAGTAACATGACCACTGCCTTTAATTCCGTTAAATTGACAGGAACTGATAAGAAGAAGCATCGCTAATCCGATGGTTTTTGCGAATTGAAACTTTGAATTTCCCATGATTATTTCGTTTTAATCGTTATTCCGTCTTTATTAATTTTGACGCTTTTGATTTCTTTGTCACCGGAATCTGTATTGTTTTTTTTGATTAGAATACCATTTTCGTTCAAAGTAACGCTAGTTGCCGTAGCATCATTTTCTTCTCCATCGGTATCTTTCCATTCGTTTTCTTCTGGAGGACAATTCAAACATTTTACTTTGGTAGGTTCTACTTTGTAAAAATATTGATCGGAACTGAAATGCAAATTGAAATAGGAATCGTCAGAATCATCATAATCTTGCAAACTGCTGTCAGGTTTTAAAAGAATTCCAACCGGTAAATACAAATAGAGTTCTACTTCTTGATTTCGGGATTTATTTTTGAATTCGGTCAACAAATAATTATCTAAAATTAAATGATTTCCTTCTAATTGGTATCCGTAAGTTATTTTTTCAGCGGTTTTTTTAGCGGCTGACAACGAACTTCCTGTGGCTTTTCTGTCAATTTGGATGTACGGCATTTTCTCGTCGGTTTTAACGATATACAAACGAACGTTGTTCGAGTAGATTACTTTTTTGTTCGCAGAATCTTCAGCAACCATGAAGTTGTCTTTGTCGTCAATTCCATTGGCATACCGATCGTTGTATCTAAATTTCACATAAAGCGTATCATTGGCTCTTAAAGGAATATCTTGTTTTTGAATAAAACGTCCATCTACGGCAAACTCAGTAGCTTGGCGAACACCAATTGAAATTAAGATGCCAATAGAAATCAACCACAAAGCCAACAGCGTATATTTCGCGATGTACCCAATAGATCGAATGGTTGGCGACAGTAATTTAAACCCTAAAAGCAATAAGAAGAAGAACGGAATTCCGACAGCAAAGAACATCAACATGCCGAAAACCCAAATCGGAAATTCAGAGAAATTCCCAGCTTCTACATAATTTTGCCATGGGAAATCGATAAACGCTGTTGATCCTAAAGTGAAAACCCCGATGAATAACATCACCAAAACCCATAAGCTAGAAAGGATTAACAGGATACCCAGGATTTTAGCAAATATTTTAAAAATGCTCATAAATACCTCGCCAATGCCACCTGTAAATTTTTCAACACCCGTTTTTACTTGGTTGCCCATTTTATCGTAATTGGCATTTTTGAATTTTTCGGAAACCGTATCAAATTCTTCTCTTACTTTTTTTTCGATATTGGAAATGGTAATCGGTTCGCCTTTCATTTCTAATTTTTCTGAAGTGGTAATGGCTTCAGGCATCACAATCCAAAGAACGATATAGGCAATAATTCCAGAGCCAAATCCCCCGAAAACAAGCACCACTAAAAGGATTCGCAACCAAACCGCATCGATGCCAAAATAGTGACCTAATCCGGAGGCAACACCACCAATCATTCCGGTTTCTTTATCTCGGTAGAGTTTTTTATTCACTCTTGCAGTGGTATTAAAATCGATTTTTTCGGGTTCATCACCGTCGGGTTCAATGCGGTAATCTTCGGGTTGCCCCATTACGGCAATGATTTCGTCCAATTCTTTCAAGTTGATGACTTGTTTGTCATTGGTGTGTTTTTCAGAAATTAATTCGGCAATTCGCATTTCAATGTCTTTGATGATTTCGTCTTGTCCATTCGAATTCGATAATGAACGTTTGATGGCATCAAAATAGCGGGTTAATTTTTGATATGCCTCTTCGTCAATGTGAAAAAACAGACCTCCTAAATTTATGTTTACAGTTTTATTCATGACTTTTATTTTTAGTTTGTGATTATGTTTACTGCATCAGACAATTCGGTCCAAGTGCTATTCAATTCCGTTAAAAATGTTTTTCCAATTTCGGTTAATCCGTAATATTTTCTTGGCGGACCCGAGGTAGATTCCTCCCAACGGTAGTTCAACAAACCATCGTTTTTTAATCTTGTCAATAGTGGATAAACCGTTCCCTCTACTACAAGCAATTTAGCATTTTTTAAGGTATCTAATATCTCTGAAGTATAAGCCTCTTTTTCTTTTAAAACCGATAAGATGCAAAACTCAAGAACACCTTTGCGCATCTGGGCTTTTGTGTTTTCAATATTCATGATGTTGTTTTATTGGGGATTTTTATTTGTTTTTTGGTTCTCATTTTAGCCGCTATTTCTTAGTATTTAAAGATAATGATTGATTGCATTTCTCTTTGGAAAATGTTTTCGCCTCCTCGTTAAGTGCTAATTTTATCAAGAAACCAGTATGGGTTATTTTTGCTTGATCGGAAACAACTGCTGAGATGGTATCCCGCGCATAAATAGCCATAGTTGATTTTTTATTTTCAGAAATGGGGCTATTTTCGGTTACTTGTGCTTTTGCTAACCATCCAAAGAATAGGATTGTTAGTGTGGTGATGATTTTTAACATGATTTCGTTTTTTGATTGATGATTGAAATGAGATGATTTATTTTAAGAACGCAATGGTTAACGGATATTTAAAGGCATCACCATTTGATGTTTTTAGCGAGGCATAGATAATTAGAAAAAATTCCGCAACTTTCATAAATATAAATAAGAATAAGGCAAATACAGCAATAGATACGACACCAGTGATTTGATTAAAATTGAAATGATCGATATGAAAATCGTTTCCGTTGGCAAATGCGGTAAAGCTTACATTTTGAAAAAAGGTGATTAGTACTATAGGAATAGCGATTAGTGCCAAAACGAAGGAATAAATCAGCAGACTCAATTGAAAGTTGATCGTGTCTTTCCCTTGTTGGTTGATGTATTCCGATTTGTCTTTATTAGTAGTCCATATAATAATGGGGAATATGAAGTTCCCGAACGGAATAAAGTATTGCGATAAAGTGCTTAAATTGATAAAAGCCACGGTGCTGTTTTTGTTTGTTGTTTCCATGATTAAAAGTCTTTAGTAATTTCTTATGCAAATATATGTTTTAAAAACAGTATCTTGTTTTACATAGTACTAAATATTAACTAATAATTAACATTTGTAAAATAAGAAAGGCTAACATAAAAAGGTGTACTTTTATAAAAAAAATCTACTATTGATGGTGCTTACCCCGAGAAAAATTAATCTTTTTATGTTTTTTAAACTCCCAGCTGCTTTTTGGTGCGGCGTGCGAGCTAAAAGTATTAATAAAGAAGAATGTTGGGTATCCGTAACCCATAGATGGATCAATCAAAATCCGTTTCGCTCCATGTATTTTGCCGTGCAGTCGATGGCGGCAGAACTTAGCACGGGCGCTTTAGTTTTAAATTATAACAAAGCAAGCGGACATAAATTTTCGATATTGATAGCTCAGAACAAAGCCAGTAATAGTAAAAAA
>CALPUN020000014.1 GCA_943326765.2 Bifidobacterium breve
ACAGTATTCAGTTTAGTGAGTGTTGCTACAGCAGGATCGCCTGGATGTATTGTGCCAAAATCAGGAACGGTAACTATAACAGTAGTGCCGCTTCCACTAGTTACAATTTCATCGAATACTACTATTTGTTCTGGGGCAAGCGCAACGGTAACTTTTACAGGGACTCCAAACGCTACGGTAACGTATACTATTAATGGAGGTAGTAATCAAACGATTGTGTTAAATGGAACGGGCTCAGCTACACTTACAAATACGTATGTTGCGGATGCGATTTTTACATTGGTTAGTGCAACAACTTCTGGAACGCCAACTTGTACGCAACCTCAGTCAGGAACTATTACTATAACAGTATTGCCTTTGCCGGTTGTTGCTATTGCTTCTAGCTCGACGATTTGTTCTGGATCTAGCGCAACTGTAACTTTTACCGGAACTCCAAATGCTACAGTGACTTACACTATAAATGGAGGTGTCAATCAAACTATTTTATTAAACGCTTCTGGAACCGCTTCTGTAACGAATACTTATGCAGCAACCACTAACTTTACTTTGATTAGTGTGGCTACTTCAGGAACTCCGGGTTGTAGTCAGCCTCAATCAGGGACGGTTACGATTACGGTATTGCCGCCACCTGTCGTAACTCTTTCTACCAATGTATCGGTTTGTATTGGTTCTAGTGCGACCGTTACTTTTACAGGAACACCCAATGCAACGGTTACTTACACTGTAAATGGCGGCCCTAATCAAACGATTATATTAAATGCTGTTGGAACAGCAACCATTACGGATACGTATGTAACAACTACGATTTACACTTTACTAAGTGTAGCATTAACCGGAACTCCAAGTTGTTCTCAATTGCAATCGGGAACAATGACCGTAACGGTTATTACGCTTCCGACAGTAACTATTGCAGCAGATGCTACGATATGTTTAGGCTCTAGTGCTACGGTCACTTTTACGGGAACGCCAAATGCTACGGTCACTTACACAGTTAATAGCGGAGCGAATCAAACCCTACTTTTGAGTGGAACGGGGACAGCAACCATTTCAGGTTCTTACAATACTACGACCGTATTCAGTTTGGTAAGTATTGCAACTTCGGGAACTCCAAGTTGCTCTCAATCTCAGTCAGGGACGGTAACCATTACTGTTGTTCCGCTACCTGTGGTTGCTATTTCTTCTGATGCTACGATTTGCTCTGGTGAAAACGCAACCGTTACTTTTACAGGAACACCCAATGCAACGGTTACTTATGTTGTAAATGGAGGAGCAAATCAAACAATAGTACTTGATGCAAATGGATTGGCTACGGTAACCAATAGCTATTCAACCACTACAGTATTTTCATTGCTTAGTGTCACTTCGGCTGGAACACCAACTTGTACGCAACCTCAATCGGGGACTGTTACAATTACGGTGACTCCATTACCTACAGTAACATTATCTCCGAATACTACGGTGTGCATGGGTACAAGTGCTACCGTAACTTTTACCGGAACACCCAATGCAACAGTTGCCTATACCATTAATGGTGGTGGAAATCAAACTATTGTTTTGAATGCTGCAGGAACGGCCACCTTAACTGCTATTTTCAATGCGACGACTACGTACACTTTAGTAAGCGTTGCGTCTTTTGGAATTCCAAGTTGCAGTCAGCCTCAAACAGGGACCATGGTGGTTACGGTAGATCCGCTTCCAACGGTAACAATACTCTCTGATGTTACTATTTGCTCTGGATCACCAGCAACAGTGACTTTTACAGGAACACCAAATGCTATCGTTACTTACACCCTCAATGGAGGTGCACCTCAAACCATCACTATCGATAATTCAGGAACGGTTCCATTAACCAATACTTATACACTCACTTCTGTAATTTCTTTGGTGAGCATTACCACTTCGGGAACTCCTGGATGCAGTCAACTTCAATCTGGAACGGTTACTATTACCGTCTTGCCTTTGCCAACGGCTACGATTTCGGTCGATGCTCAAGTTTGTTTAGGATCCAATACTGCAGTTGTTTTCTCGGGAACTCCCAATGCAACGGTTACTTATACTGTTAATTTCGGTGCCAATCAAAACATTACGCTAGACGCTACCGGATCCGCTACTTTGAACACCACTTTAGCGACAACCACAACCTATACATTGGTAAGTGTTGTGGCTACTGGAACTCCTAGTTGTGTTCAACTACTTCCTGAATTCACAATCAAAACAGTAACAGTTGTTCCTTTACCAACGGCTACTATTTCTGCTTCCAATGCTACTATTTGTTCTGGAAGCAGCGCATCGGTAACTTTTACAGGCACACCCAATTCAACCGTTACCTATACCATTAATTCAGGATCCAATTTGACGGCACTTATTGATGCGACCGGAATTATAACAATCAATATTCCGTTAGTAGCTACATCGACGATTACTTTAGTGAGTAGTATTTTAACGAACCCACCAAGTTGTAGCCAACCATTAACCGGAAGTGTTACCATTACCGTTACGCAACCACCAATTGCGGGAAGCAATGCCAACTTATCTATTTGCAGCGATGGAACGCCACAAGATTTATTCTTACTATTGGGAGGTTCTGCACAACCCGGAGGAACTTGGTTGCCAGTTTTAGCAAGTGGTACTGGTTTTTTCAATCCAGTTCTTGATGCTGTAGGTGCCTATGTTTATACTGTTGCCGGAACACCCCCTTGCGTTAATGATACTGCTATGGTGATGGTTTCGGTTGTTCCTTCTGCCAATGCTGGAACGGATGGAGTCGCCAACTTATGTTCGAATCTTGACCCTGTAAATTTAGTTTCTTATTTAGGAGGAACACCGCAAGCTGGAGGAACCTGGAATCCGCCTTTAGCAAGTGGAACCAATAGTTTTGATCCTTCAGTGGATGCCGCTGGAGCTTATATTTACACTGTTAATGGAGTAGCTCCTTGTGGAAATGACGCTGCCACGGTCACCGTAAATATCACCGTTGGACCAAATGCTGGAGTTTCTGACAGTACCACTTTGTGTTTGAACAGCCCAGTGCAACATTTATTTCCAGTCCTAGGGCCAACTGCCGATGCTGGTGGAGTTTGGTCTCCCGCTTTAGCAAGTGGGACTGATTTATTTGATCCTGCTTTAGATGCCCCAGGTCCCTATGTGTATACATTTAGTGGAAATCAGACATGCGATAACGATACAGCGACCATAACCGTAATTGTAAATCCGTTACCGAATGCGGGTGATGATGCACCGGCTATCATTTGCTCGAATACAAATCCTGTAAATTTACTAACTTATCTTGGAGGAACCCCTCAAACTGGTGGGACTTGGTTACCACCTTTACATAGTGGTACTGATATTTTCGATCCAACATTTGATACGGCATCTTCCTATACGTATACCATTGGAAATCCATTTTGTACGCCAGATATTGCTACACTAACCATAACGATTATTCAAGGTCCCGAAGCAGGAGTATCTGCTAGTACTGAATTGTGTGTTAACAGCCTTCCCATACATTTATTTCCCTTATTAGGAGCGACGGCCCAAGTGGGCGGAACATGGTCGCCACCCTTAGCCAGCACCACCGATTTATTTGATCCTGCTTTAGATGCCCCAGGTCCATATCTTTATACTTTAAGTGGCAACCAACCTTGTGATAACGATACTGCTTCGGTTACCGTTACCGTTACTCCATTACCCAATGCAGGAACATTCCTTGGCAATCAAAATGTTTGTCCCTCAGAAGGCACTTTCGATTTGTTTTCGTTGTTGAATGGAAATCAAATCGATGGAGTTTGGACTGACAGCGCGAATCTTACCGTAACCAATACTGTTGAGGTTACTACTTTGGCAGCAGCAAGTTACAGTTATACCTACACCATTACCAACACTTGTGGAGTAGATAGCGAAACCGTTCAGTTCTCGGTTTTTCCAAACCCTGTTTTGGCAGCGGCAAATATTGCAGTTTCCTCTCCAAATTGTACTGGCCAAAATGTAGTAGTTACTTTTACTAATATGGTTGATGGGACTTATACTTTGAATTATAACCTGTCCTTAAGTAATGTATTAACCAACCAAAATGTGAATGTAGTAATTACCGGTGGTACAGGTACATTTGCCATAATTCCGGCAGATATTCCAAATATTGGAACTACTAGAATTACCTTCTTAAACATTACGAATGTCACTTCGACCTGTACGGTTCCAATCAATCCAAATATTAGTGCCGATTTCATTTTGAAACCAAGCGCAAATTTAGAGAGTACTAATTTAAGTGTAGCCAATCTTTGTGCGGGTACCAATGCTACAGTGTTCATTTCAGGCGCTACAGGATTAGCCGATGGCAATTATCTATTTGCTTATAGTTTGCCTCAAGCGGTACCAGCAACAGGAGTAACCAATACCGTAGCGATTGCTTCAGGTGTAGGACAATTTACCGTGCCAGCGTTGTATTTCACTACTGCTGGAAACTATACGGTAACCATTACTTCCATTACTAGTTTGTCTTCGGGATGTAATAATTTAACCGAAAATGCTAACACTAGTTTTGTAGTGTATCCAATTCCGGATACAACAGGAGGAACATTAAATGCAGCGACCTCATGTTTGAATTACTCTAACGATGTCGCACTTACGAATGCTTCCAATATTATTGATGGAACGTATACCATAACCTATCAATTGTCTGGAGCAGCCTCGGCTACTACTACAGCAACCATTACGGTGACTGGAGGAACAGCAATTTTTACGATTCCAGCTGCCGATTTGACTACCGCAGGAAATGTAACGGTAACGGTAACCCAATTTGTTTCTCAAACTGGACTTTGCAGTGCAACAACAATCGGAATTACACCAGTCACGTTTGAAGTATCGCAATTAAGTTCTCCAGTATTAAACCTTAATGGTGAAAAATTCTGCGCTAGTAGTGTACCTACTATTGCCTCATTAACCAGTAATGTTTCAGGCAATGAAACGGTGACTTGGTATGACGCACTAAACGGAGGAACCGCTTATAGCAGTTCGGATTTATTAGTAGATGGAACTATTTACTATGGAGCAATAGTGTCTGCTTCTGGATGTGAAAGCTTGGTTCGTTTGCCAGTAACGGTCGACTTAAATCAATGCGATGCTATCGAAATTCCGGATGGTTTCTCCCCGAACGATGACGGAAACAACGACTTCTTTGTTATCAAAAATATTCGAGATCGATACCCCAATTTTACGATAGAAATCTATAACCGATACGGAAATATTTTATACAAAGGCAATAGAAATATTCAAGATTGGGACGGAACAACAACTGCTAGTGGCATTACCATTGGGAATTCTGTGTTACCGGTTGGTGTTTATTTCTATATTTTAGAATTCAATGATGGAGTTCGTAAATCAAAACAAGGCCGACTTTATTTAAGTAGATAAATGAAATACAAGATGAAAAAAAGCATTTGTAGATATTTAGTTTGTATTGGCATTTTCCTAGTTTCTACTCTGGTAAAAGCGCAACAAGACCCTCAGTTTACACATTATATGTACAACATGAGCGTCATCAATCCCGGATATGCTACTGATAATGCAGGCGTAGTCAATGTAGGTGGATTGTATCGAACCCAATGGGTTGGAGCCGTGGGAGCACCCAAAACTGCTACCGCTTTTGTTCATGCTCCTGTAGCAAAACGAATAGAAATGGGATTGTCGATCGTTAGCGATGCGATTGGAAATATTGTCAATGAAAATAATATCTATGCTGATTTTGCGTATGTGATTCCCCTGTCGGAAAAGACCAAATTGTCTTTCGGATTAAAAGGAGGGGTTACGCTTTTTGATGCTAATTTGAACGGTTTAAAATTAACCTCTGAAACACCCGATAAAGCGTTTGAAAGCAATATCAATAAAAGCTTTCCAAACATAGGAACAGGAGCGTTCTTCTTTAGTGATCAGTATTACTTAGGTTTTTCAGCACCAAATCTTTTAACCACCAAACATTTGGAACAAAAAGACGGTATCAAAACTACTGGAGTTGAAAATGTGCATTACTTCTTAACCGGTGGATATGTTATTAATTTAGATGCCGATACCAAATTGAAACCGGCTTTCATGGCCAAAGGAGTTTCGGGAGCGCCACTTTCTTTAGATGTTACTGCCAACATCTTATTTAATAATTTCTTTGAATTCGGGGTCGGATATCGAGTGGGGGACGCTGTCGATGGTTTGGTTGCGTTCAATATTACGCCTACTCTTAGAGTTGGGTATTCGTATGATTATACGGTAACGAATTTGGGCAAATACAACTCGGGATCACACGAAATATTTTTATTGTTTGATTTAGATACATCCAACCTTTCATCCAAAGGATACGATAAATCACCTAGGTTCTTCTAACAACAAAACAAATGAAAAAATACGGCTATATATTTTTACTACTTTGCTTTCATCTGTCGCTCTTTGCTCAAAAAGCAAGCGAGAAAAAAGCCAATGCCTTATTCGAAAAGAAATCGTATGTCAAAGCAGCAGAAATTTACGAACAAGTGCCTGAAAATCAAAAAGTGTTGCAAAACCTTGGGGATTGTTATTACAATAACTCGCAAATGAAAGAAGCTGTTCGCGTTTACGGGAAATTATTCCTGACTTACAAAGACAGCGTTAAGACAGCCTATTATTTTAAGTATGCCCACTCTTTACTAGGTATCGCTGATTATCCTAAGGCCGATGCGATAATGAGTGAGTATTTGAAATACAATAGTAGCACTCCAAAATTCATCAATAATTTAAGAACCAATGTGCCTTTCAATTATGTAATCCAACCCATGGCAAAAAACACATCGAATGGCGATTTCGGAATGTCATTCTATGGCGATAAGGTACTGTTTGCTTCTTTGCGAAATGCCGATTCCAAAGCGTTTGGTTGGAACGAAAAACCCTATTTGGATTTGTTTAGTGCCGATGTTAACGCCAAAGGTTTGTTGACCAATATCGAACCTTTTCCAAAAGAAATCAATACGAAAACACATGAAAGTTCCGCCACCTTCACTCAAGACGGACATGTCATGTATTTCAATCGAACCAATAGTAAGAAAGTGAAAGTGGGTACCGAAAAAGTAGCCAACATCAAAATCTTTAAAGCCGAGTTCAAAGACAACAAATGGATCAATATAAAACCCTTGCCTTTTTGCAGCGACTTTTATTCTACCGAACATCCTGTATTAACTAAAGATGGAAAGAAACTCTATTTCTCTAGCGACATGCCGGGATCTATTGGCTCTTTTGATATTTATTATGTGGATGTGCATGACGATGGAACTTTTGGCGAACCAGTCAATCTAGGAAAAGCCATCAACACGATTCATAGAGAGCAATTCCCTGAAATTTCAAACGATGGGACGTTGCTTTATTTTGCTTCCGATGGGCATCAAGGCATGGGTGGTTTAGACATTTTTATGAGCAAATCCTACGATGGTGTTTTCGCTAAACCTTTAAATCTAGGAGAAACCATTAACAGCAATATGGATGATTTTGCCTATGTTGTGGATGAAAAGAAAAACAAAGGATATTTGTCTTCCAACCGAAAGGGAGGCGATAACCTCTACAGCTTTACCCGAACAGAAAACGAAGAACGTTTCCTAGTGGAAGGGGAAGTGAAAGATAAAAACACTCAAAATTTACTGCCAGGGACTTTAGTTTCTTTGTATGATGAGAACAATATTTTGATTGGTCAAATGGTCGTAGGTGCCGATGCTGATTATGTTTTCAGTACCGAACCCAACAAGAAATATAGAATCGAAGCCATGAAAGATTTCTATATTCCACACACTGAAGAATTCACGACCAACGAAGACGGGAAGTTGCGTTACACCATAGAATTGTTTATGGAATGTTACGATGACGCCGAGGAAATCATTACCAAACGTCAGGATGGTAGAGTCGAAATTGTATTGGAAAATATCTATTTCGATTTAAACAAATGGGATATCAAACCAGATGCCGCCCGAATTCTAAATGTGTTGGGGGACTTATTGAAAAAATATCCAGAAATGGAAATTGAATTAGGAGCACATACCGATTCTCGAGCTTCGGATATGTACAATATATTATTATCAAACAAACGAGCCGCCTCGACATTAGAGTATCTCGTTAGTAACGGAATCAAAAGGAAACGACTGCGTTCAAGAGGTTATGGTGAAAGAGTACCTCTTGTGAAATGTGGAAGTTCTTGCACCGAACAAGAACACTCCATTAATCGACGTTGTGAGTTTATCATTTTGAAATAATTGGGACGAAAAATGCCACTAGGGATAGTGGCATTTTTTATTACATCAAATTAAAAAGTACTAAAATTTGTTCTCGACCTCTGCCGCTTGCAACATCAAATAATGCAAATCGGTGTTCTTTACAAATGGTTTCAACAAATCGCTTCCCGGTCCAAATGCGGCTAATTCTACATGATCACCCGAATGGTCCATGCCAATCCAGCTAATCGAATTGGTTTTCTTTTGCATCTCGGCAAAAACTTGAAACGGAAGTTTTTTGAAATTGTACAATCCGTCTTCCTTGTGCAGTCCGTCATAATAAGACAAAATCGTTTTAGCATCTTCGTCCGAAATCGTTTTGCTATTGGCAACGGCTACCAATTCCTTCACTTGAGCCACCGTAGAATTCCCGTGAATGGAATTCAACAGCCACTCATTGGTATGTTTGTATTTTTGGATGCTATCAAAATTGTCATTGGCGTCTTTACCGTATAAAATTCCTGGATTCGAATTTCCGTGATCGGTAGTAATAATCACTAGCGTTTCCTGATCTTTTTCTGCAAAATCTATCGCTACTTTTATGGCATCATCAAAAGCAAGTTGCTCGTATAACAAAGCGGCAACATCATTTGAATGTGCGCCCCAATCGACTTTTCCACCTTCAATTTGTAGTACAAATCCTTTCGGATGGTCTTTCATCTTGTCGATTGCTTTTTGAGCCATTTCGGCTAACGTTGGAATCGTCTTCAATAGCGTGGCATCGTTTTGACGATCGATATCATATGGCAAACCGTCTTCAAAGAAAACACCTAAAATCGGTTTGTCATTCGTGGTCGTCATCATTTCGTCGCGGTTTCGAACTACTTGATAGCCTTTGTTCTGAAAATCACCAAACAAATCTCGTTTGTCTTTGCGTTTGCTGGCATCAAAATATTCCAAGCCACCGCCCATCATCACGTCAAAATGAATCTCTAAATATTTTTCAGCAATTTCTTCTTGCCCTTTTCTGCTTTTGCTGTTCACACAAAACCCAGAAGGTGTGGCATGGGTAATTGGAACGGTTGTAACGCACCCCGCCATTTTGCCTACTTTTTTGAATTTCTGCCAAATCGGTAAGTATTCTTCCCCATTGACTCCAACGCAAATCGAACCATTATTCACTCGAAAACCGGAACCCCAAGAGGAACTTCCCGCAGCAGAATCAGTAACAATTGAATTGGCGGAAGCGGTTTCCATCAAAGCCCGATTGACGCGATTGTCTTGGTACAGTTGAAGCCAATGGGAACGTCTTCCTAACTTCCGATTGCTATACAGATCGGCCATACCCAAAGTGCCCGAGCTCATGCCGTCACTCACTAAAAAGATAATATTTTTAGCTTTTTTGTTTTTCTTGAATGTGTCAAAATCTAAAGGCTGTGCCGTACTTTGAAACGGATGAATCAATGTGGATCCAACGGTAATTAAAGTGCCGTTTTTTAAAAATTTCCTTCTGTCCATAAATGGTGGTTTTGCTTTGGTAAACTAGAATTCAAAGATAGAAAACTTCGGATTTGAACCACTATAATTCTGCCTTAAATCGATCATTAAAAAAAGAAATGGCTCTGTAATAATTAGGATGTAAATTATGACCCGATGATTGGATTTTTATCGTTCCGTAATTCGGGTTTATAATCCAGTACATGCGTCAAAGTTGTATTTTTCAAAAGTTGGTAAGGTGCTTGTTCTATAGAAATTTAATGCAATGAAAAGCGCTCCCAAACGAAATTAAAAAATATTAAGTCAATTTTATCTGATTTTTCAACAAGTCTTCGAAGGTTTCCCGTTCGCGAATCAAAATGCCTTGACCGTCTTTCCACAAAACTTCAGCAGGTTTGTATCGTGAATTGTAATTGGATACCATTGAAAAACAATAGGCACCCGCATTTCTAAAACACAGAATATCACCTTCTTTAATTTCAGAGATTTGGCGATTGTTCGCAAAAGTGTCGGTTTCACAGATATAGCCCACGACAGTGTAGAATCGCTCTTTTCCTTTAGGGTTTGAAATGTTCTCGATATAATGTTGCGCTCCGTAAAGCATCGGCCGAATCAAATGGTTGAACCCACTGTCAATTCCGGCAAAAACGGTAGATGTCGTTTGTTTCACCACATTGACTTTGGCTAAAAAGAAACCGGCTTCGCTCACTAAAAATTTTCCCGGTTCGAATGCCAAGGTCAACGGCCGCCCGTATTGTTTTTCAAAGGCATTGAATCGTTTGGATAATTTTCTTCCGAATTCTTCAATATTGGTTTCGATATCGCCTTTTTTGTAGGGCACTTTAAATCCGCTTCCAAAGTCTAAAAAGTCTAAGGTTTTAAAATGGGTTGCCGCCTCAAATAAGATTTCAGCCGCATACAAGAACACTTCAATGTCTAAAATATCAGAACCCGTATGCATATGAATGCCGTTAATGTGCATGCCTGTATTCTCTACAATCCGCAATATATGCGGCATTTGGTGAATGGAAATCCCAAACTTACTATCAATATGCCCGACCGAAATATTGGTATTGCCTCCCGCCATTACGTGCGGATTGATTCGAATGCAAACGGGAACCGTAGGATGCTTGGTTCCGAAATGCTCCAAAACCGAAAGATTGTCAATATTAATTTGGACACCCAATTGCGCGGCTTCTTCAATTTCTTCAAAAGAAACCCCGTTGGGGGTGTAGATGATTTGGTGGGGTTGGAATCCGGCATACAAGCCCAACTGCACTTCTTGAATCGAAACAGTGTCTATGTTGGAACCGAAGGTTTTTAGAAGTTGGAGTACCGCTACATTCGACAATGCTTTTACAGCATAATTAATGCGCAAGCGCGCTACTTTTGAAAAGGCGTCGGTTAAACGTTGGTATTGCGATTCGATTTTTTCGGCATCGTAAACGTAGAGTGGGCATCCGAATGATTCGGCTAAATCGACTAATTCTTTAGGGTGCATCATACTTTATTTTTGACAAAACTATTGTTACCGAGACTGACTTCCAAATAATTAGTAAAGAATTATCACTTCAATCGATATAGTGTTCGGAATAGGGGATGCCTAGCCCCGATTGCAGCAACATCCTTTTGCGCCCCATGTTTACCAGATCAGTTGGGCTTGGCTCGGGTGGCGCAAAAGATAGCGCGGAAAGCGGGAAATCGCTTCTAAAAAAACATCAAATAAAATCTGAAATATGCTGTCATTAATTAGGTGAATTTTGTTATTTTTGTGGCACTTTTAAAAAGTAAAAAACCACATTATGGACATACACGAATACCAAGGAAAAGAGATCCTCGCCAGTTATGGTGTGAAAGTGCAACGCGGCTATGTTGCGAATAATCCTCAAGAAGCTGTGGCGGCAGCGAAACAATTAACGGCAGAGACGGGAACGGGATGGCATGTGATTAAAGCACAAGTTCATGCAGGTGGTCGTGGAAAAGGTGGTGGTGTGAAACTAGCGAAAAACTTGCAACAAGTAGAAGAGTTAGCCGAACAAATCATCGGAATGCAATTGATTACGCCACAAACTTCAGCCGAAGGTAAAAAAGTGCATAAAGTTTTGATTGCGGAAGATGTGTATTATCCAGGGGAAAGTGAAACTTCCGAATTTTATATGTCGGTTTTATTGAACCGTGGGAAAGGGCGCAACATGATTATGTATTCTACGGAAGGTGGAATGGATATCGAAGAAGTAGCCGAACACACGCCGCATTTAATCTTTACCGAAGAAATTGATCCTGCTGTTGGTTTGCAAGCATTTCAAGCAAGAAGAATTGCGTTTAACTTAGGACTTTCGGGTGTCGCTTTTAAAGAAATGACTCAGTTTGTTCCAGCATTATACAATGCTTATGTAGGGTGTGATGCTACGATGTTTGAAATCAATCCGGTTTTGAAAACATCAGATAATAAAATTATAGCGGTAGATGCCAAAGTGAATTTGGATGATAACGCCTTATACCGTCACCCGAAATATGCCGAAATGCGTGACATTCGGGAAGAAAATGCTATCGAAGTAGAAGCGAAAGCGGCTGGTTTGAATTATGTGGATTTGGATGGAACAGTAGGGTGTATGGTGAACGGTGCTGGATTAGCGATGGCTACGATGGACTTAATCAAATACGCCGGTTACGAGCCTGCTAACTTCTTGGACGTGGGAGGAACAGCAGACGCGAAACGTGTCGAGTTGGCTTTTAGAATCATCCTAAAAGACCCGAACGTGAAAGCAATTTTGATCAATATTTTTGGTGGAATTGTGCGTTGCGACCGTGTAGCACAAGGTGTCGTCGATGCGTATAAAAATATGGGCGACGCTATTAAAGTGCCCATCATCGTGCGTTTGCAAGGAACAAATGCCGAAATTGCTAAAGAATTAATTGACAATTCTGGAATGCCTATTTTGTCAGCTGTCGAGTTTCAAGAAGCTGCGGATCAAGTTAAAAAAGCATTGCATTTGTAATAAGTAGTATTGGTTATAGTGTTCAAATGGAACGAATACTAATAGAATAAAAAAATCCTAATCGCAAGATTAGGATTTTTTGTTTTTACCGTTATTGAATTTTACTTTTTCAACTACTTGCACCTTCGGAGCTGGTTTTTTCTCTCTCGATTTTGGATTTGAAGCAGGCTTCTTTTTGAATTCGGTTTTGGGTTTGAAACTGGCTTTCGGTTTTTGTTCTTCGCCGGAGTTGGTAATGGTATTGTTAAATTTCTTGAACTCTTTTGGTTGCGCTTCAGCACGGTGAATGGCAATGACGTCGCTCGGATTTTTCGGATTTTCTTTGGTTCCTCGCAAATGAATAACCAAACCGTTCAAGAAATTGCGCAATACTTGATCGCCACATTCCATAAAATCAGCGTGATCTTGATTGCGGAAGATGTTCCCAATTTCGCCTTTCGACATGCGGAAATCGACAAGTTCTAGTATTTCTATGATTTGATCGTCGCGCAACATTAAGGCTACCCGGAGTTTTTTGAAGATATCGTTGTTATTCATGAGTTGTAATTTAGGATTTAGGATTTAATATTTCAGATTTAAAAGTACAGCGTACAAATCCTAAACCTGAAATTAATCGAGCCAAAGATACGCTTTTACAAAACGATCTCTCCATAATTTTTCGTTATGTTGCCCGCCTTTGACAATCACTTTCTTATTGAGCATTTCACAGGAACATCGTTTGGTATTGACAATGTATTCGATTTTATTGAGATCTGGAATCACATCCACATCACCTTCGTTATCGCCACAAAGAAAATAGATTTTCGATTTTAGCTTTTGGGTATCCTGAGCTAAACTAAAGATAGAGTCTCTGTTAATCCAAAACGACGGTGAAAAAACACCTGCTTTTCCAAAAACAGTGGGGTATTTTAAAAGGGCATAGAACGAAGTCAATCCGCCTAAAGAACTCCCCATTATCATGGTGTTTTTAGCGTTCGACTTGGTGCGGTATTTTTTATCGATTGCTGGTTTCAAAGTGTTGACAATGAAATCCATATAATTAGCAGCTTTCCCACCACCATATTTCGCATTTTTGAACGGAGTTAACTCAGCCAATCTTTGATCGCCACCATTTTCAATTCCAACTACAATTACTTGAGCATTCAAGCTATCCAGTTTTTCATCGATGTTCCATTCGCCAGCAAACGATGTCTTGGCATCAAATAAATTTTGAGCGTCGTGCATGTAGAGTACCGGATATTTTTTTGTAGAAGCGTTGTAATTTTTGGGTAAATACAGCCAAATTTTTCGAGTCGTTTTCAACTGAGGCGCTTCCATAGTAAACGTACTCACTTGCTTAGAGGCGGTGCTTTCCTGGGCGTTCGCAGTGCTATAAAAAAGAAAAAGAAAGAGTAGGTGTTTCAACAGAATTTATTTTCAAATTCAACAAGAAAAAATATTTTAGCTAAAAATAGACATTTGATGAATAGTTTTGAAGAAAAACTAAATTTATTGGCAGAAATGGTTGTCTTTTCGGTAGTTGATGGCAAATTACACCATCGGGAATTGCAGTTTTTGTCGTTGATAGCAGATGAATTGCAAATCGATACAGCCGACTTCCAGCAACTGTTTATACTAACTTTCCTTGCAGTACTTTGATCTCATCCCGCAGTTTCGCCGCTTGCATAAAATCGAGTTCTTTGGCCGCTTTCTCCATCGCTTTACGTTTTTCGCGAATGCGCTTGTCAATTTCTGTTTTGGATAGGTATTCCAGAATAGGCTCGGCAGCTACATGAGGCAAGTAGCCTAACTCGGCGTCAATCAAAGGTATTTTCGTAAACGCACTTTCGATTTTCTTATTCAAAGCCATCGGAACGACATTGTTTTCGGTGTTGAAATTAATTTGTTTCGTTCGGCGGTAATTGGTTTCATCAATGGTTTTTTGCATGCTCGCCGTAATTTTATCGGCATACATGATGGCTTTTCCGTTGAGGTTTCGCGCGGCTCGACCAATAGTTTGCGTTAGCGAGCGATGACTTCGCAAGAACCCTTCTTTGTCGGCATCTAAAATAGCTACTAGCGATACTTCGGGTAAATCCAATCCTTCTCGCAATAAATTCACCCCTATCAATACATCAAAAATTCCTTTACGCAAGTCTTGCATGATTTCAATACGTTCCAAAGTATCGACTTCCGAATGGATGTAGCGGCACCGAATGGCCACTTTTGTTAAATACTTCGCTAATTCTTCTGCCATTCTTTTGGTTAAGGTCGTTACCAAAACACGTTCGTCAATTTCGGCGCGTTGTTGAATTTCTTCAATCAAATCGTCAATTTGATTTAAGCTCGGGCGAATTTCGATAATCGGATCCAACAAACCCGTCGGACGAATCACTTGTTCGATATATAGCCCATCAGTTTTTTGCAATTCATAATCGGCGGGAGTTGCCGAAACATAAATAACTTGGTTTTGCATCGCTTCGAATTCCTCAAATTTCAGCGGCCGGTTGTCCATGGCTGCGGGTAATCGGAATCCGTATTCTACTAAGTTTTCTTTCCGACTTCTATCGCCGCCATACATGGCATGCACTTGGGATAAGGTCACGTGGCTTTCATCCACCACCATCAAATAGTCTTTCGGGAAATAATCCAGCAAGCAAAACGGACGCGTTCCTGCCAATCTTCCGTCAAGATATCTGGAATAGTTTTCAATACCAGAGCAGTAGCCTAGTTCTCGAATCATTTCTAAATCGAAATTGGTGCGCTCTTCCAAGCGTTTGGCTTCCAAGTTTTTTCCGATTTCATTGAAGTAGGTGACTTGCTTTACTAAGTCTTGTTGAATTTCCCATATCGCATTTTGCAGCACATCGGGAGACGTCACGAACATATTAGCCGGATAAATAGTCAATTGCTCAAAGGTTTCGATGACTTTGGAATTTTTGACTTCAAAGCGTTCAATGGCTTCAATTTCATCGCCAAAAAAGTGAATGCGATAGGCATCATCGGCATAACTCGGGTACACATCCACGGTATCACCTTTGATGCGGAAACTACCCGGATTGAAATCGGCTTCTGTTCTCGAATACAAACTTTGCACCAACTGATGCAATAATTTGGTTCTCGAAATGACTAGCCCTTTTGCTATCGGAATGACATTTTTTTGAAACTCTACAGGATTCCCAATTCCATACAAACACGAAACCGAAGAAATAACGATAATGTCGCGACGCCCTGAAAGTAAAGAGGAAACGGTCGACATTCGCATTTTTTCCAATTCTTCATTGATAGACAAATCTTTTTCAATAAAAACTCCAGTCACCGGCATGAAGGCTTCGGGCTGGTAGTAATCGTAGTACGATACAAAGTATTCCACCGCATTGTTAGGAAAGAATTGCTTGAACTCCGAATACAATTGGGCTGCTAACGTTTTATTGTGCGCCAAAACCAAAGTAGGGCGCTGCACTTCCTCAATAACATTAGCCACGGTGAACGTTTTCCCCGAGCCAGTAACTCCCAACAACGTTTGGTATTTCTCGTTATCGAGAATGCCTTGGGTGAGTTGTGCTATGGCTAAGGGCTGGTCGCCTTTGGGTTGGTAATCGGAGACAACTTGGAAATTCATTTGGGGATCAGGGTGCTAAGTTTCAGTGATGCTAAGGTACAAACTTTGATTTGGCTTCTCCAAAAATTTTGACTTTGGAAAGTAGAATTAATTCCCGTGAAAAGTTCCAAAGGAAGAAATCCTTTTAAAATTTCCATTCTTTTTGTTGCGCTTCTGTCATGAATGTCCAAGCTATGATGCGGCTTATTTTTTGTCCTTGCGCCATATCGATGGTTTTGATTTCAACCGCATTGACTTTTGCGAGGAGTTTGTGAATGCTTGCTACATGATCTCTTTTGGAAACCAATGTTGTAAACCACAACACTTGTTTGGGATATTTGACACTTTCGTAAATCATTTGAGTGATGAACTTTAGTTCGCCGCCATCACACCATAGTTCTGCATTTTGACCGCCAAAGTTTAAAACAGGTTCCGCTGTCTTTTTGTTTTGAAGCGCAGTGACTTTTCTAGCGGCACTTTTCAATGCTTCTTCAGGGGAACTGTGAAAGGGTGGATTGCAAATGGTAAAGGCGAATTGATCTTCCGAAGTAATGATGTTTTTAAAAATAAAACGAGGTTCCACTTGCAATTGCAAGCTAAACGCATCGATTAATTGTGGATTGGCACTGATGATTTTTTTACAATTTTGTAGCGCCTTTTCATCAATATCCGTTCCTACAAAGCTCCAGCCGTAAAGCGCTTGCCCGATGATGGGGTAAATGCCATTCGCTCCCACACCGATGTCAAGTCCTTGAATGGTTTCGCCTTTGGGTATGATTCCGTTGTTGGAAGTAGCTAATAGATCGGCGATGTAATGGATATAATCCGTTCTTCCCGGAATGGGCGGACATAAATAGGTGGCAGGAATACTCCAATGTTCGATTCCGTAATAGGCTTTTAATAAGGCATTGTTCAATGCTTTTACGGCATCGGGATTACTAAAATCTAAGGTTTTGTTTTGGTAGTTGTTGACAAACAAGAAAGGTTCTAGTTCTGGACAAGCGGCTACCAAGACCTCAAAATCATAGCCCATACGGTGCAAATTTCTCGGATGCAAATGGGTTTTTTCGGTACTGTTGTTGGATTTTATCATGGTTTTCTGCCGCAAATATAGGCAAAGAACCACAGTACTAGTCTAAAAGCCCGTTGATTTTGGCATATTGCAACAGCATAATCGTTTTGGCATCTTTGATTTCTCCGGTAGCAATCATCGAGTAGGCTCTGCAGAAATCGAATTCTAAGACTTCGATATTTTCTTGTTCTTCGGCAATGCCGCCACCTTCGTTGATTTTTGTAGCACTAGAATATTCTCCGATAAAAAAATGTACAATTTCAGTAACAGAACCGGGAGACATATAAACTTCAAAAAGCTTATGCACTTCTTTGACTTGATACCCGGTTTCTTCTTCTGTTTCTCTTTTGATACACTCTTCTGCATTGTCTTTGTCTAATAACCCGGCGCAGGCTTCGATGAGCATACCCGTTTCATTGCCGTTCCAATACGTGGGCATTCGAAATTGGCGGGTTAAGATCACTGTTTTGTTTTTTAGATTGTAGAGTAGGATGCAGGCGCCGTTGCCGCGATCATAAGCTTCGCGACGCTGGGTTTCCCAGGTGCCGTCTTTTTTTTGATAGTCGTAGGTTATTTTTCTTAGGGTGTACCAGTTTTGAGAGAGAATTTCGTTGGCGGTAATTTTAATTTTCGGATTGTTCATACTTGAATGGGCGTTTGTTCTGCAAGAGTAACGGAGATTGGAATTGAAAATTTCATAAAAATGATAAAAAAATGATAAAATGAATGGTGGGGTGATGAAATACTTTAATTTTATCGGCGTAAAAAGAAGCCGCTACCTATGAATTTAAAACAAGATTCCCGCAGTATATCCAGTAAACTGTTACTGCTTTTGTCGGTTTTTTGTTTTTCAGTAATCGCTCAGGCACAGGGCGAGTTTATGAATAGTGGGAACATGATTCCACCAAAAGGCAGCGGATTTACAACCCCTAAAGCAATACCTCCTTCTATTTTTACTCCAACAACTAAACCTGCGACCAGCAGTTCGACTTCTATTTTAGAAAAGAACAATTTGCAGTTTGCGAATCCCAATCAATTTGTTAATCCGGGGGATAAATATCGAGACAAGCTTGTATTGAAAGAAGGCGGCATGGATTCCAAAATGTTCCGCAAGAACCAATATTTAGGCGATGTAAAAAGCAAAGCCGAGTTTGTGCGCATCAGTTGCCGGGATTTTGGAGAGGTCGATGGGGATGAAATTCGGATATGGGTCAACGATAAAATGATGGTAGAACGTATTTTTCTTACGGAAGAGTATAGAGGCATTCAATTGGGTTTGGAAAAAGGGTTCAATAAAATAGATTTTGAAGCGTTGAACCAAGGAAGCTCAGGCCCAAATACCGCACAATTTCAAATCTATGATGATCATGGTGTTTTGGTTTCTTCGAATCAATGGAATTTAGGCACCGGATTTAAAGCAACTATCATTATTGTAAAGGAGTAATTTTTGAGGTATTATAGCCTAAAGACATACTCAGAGTCTATTTTTATATCATCATCCGCAACTGTAGATGCTTTAGAACTGCTATTAGATTAATCAACACATTCCATTAACAACAAATCGCCTTTTTCATGGTCGATGGTGACTAAACCGTCTTCGGCAACCGCATTGCTACTCCCGGTGCGGTAGCCCATGCTTAGCGTTTCATTGTTTAAAGGATAGACCAAATTTTTTGTTGTGATTCCACTCACATTTCCGATTGGAATTAAGGAGATAGTGGTATGTTTTGGATACCATTTTTGAAATTTCCGGGGCAACATAAAAATCTTAGAATGGTCGTCGTGAATGACAATTTTTAAAGAATCACGGTAGCTAGCGATATGAGTTATATTGGTAATGGTATGATCAGCGCGGCGTCCGGTGGCCCAAATCACGTTTGCGGCGGGAATTTTTCGAGCAATTAGGTAGTCGAAGGCTTTTTCTAAATCGGTTTTGTTTTGGTCGGGGGCGTGGATGATTTCTACCGGATATTGCGATTTTAAAATTTCGTGTGGATTAAACCCTCGGTCGAAATCGCCTAAGACCACATCGACTTTAATGTTTAGGTCGATCACGCGTTCTATCGCCGAATCTAACACCACTACTAAAGGCGACCATTCTAAGAGTTGGCCTAAGAGTTCGTCATGGCAGGCGGCTCCGTTGGCTATGATTAGTGCAGGTTCTTGATCGTCTCTTACGATATGGTGGGAGGACATGGGATTTCCGATTTTAGATTTACGATTTTCAAAGATAGTTACTTTTCGGTAGATTGACAGGGTTCCTAGCCCAGACAGGAATGGAAAACAAAACGGGCTGCCGCTTCTAGCTTTGTGTTCTGGCAAGAGTGACTGAAAGAAACTCCTTGGCGGGACTACAAACCTTTGCGACAGCCTGTTTTTTTGTAATGGTTGGCTGGATTGGCTTTTTATTGCACGGTATAGATTTTCAAATCTACTTCGGACAAGCTGAAATACCCCAGGGCAATATTTTTGGGAAAAGTCGTGTTGATAATATTGCCTCGCAGCAACGATGGAGGAGTAGCAAAAGGGCCGCCGCCAGCGTTTCCGGAGATTGAAGTAAGGATGTTCATGTAATTGTAATAGCGCTCTGAAATTCCGTCAAGCTCGATACGCACCACGTTTCCCGGTTTGAGTTCGTCGTTGAAATAACGGTCAAAAATCTCATTGCCTTGAAAGAATTCGTCTGTTCTAACACTGTATTCGGGAATGTTATTGTTACTCGCTTTGATTTGCGTGAGGTAAAAATCGATTGTATTTTCCGGATCGGTGAAATAGGTTTTGATATTGATTTGATCATCTGATTGTCCAAATCCAGGCATGATTTCTTGAGTGATACGAGAAATAGAAGGCACCCCTTTTAGTGTTTCGGAAGCGGTAAGCGTTTGCCCCAGGTAGTTGATGCTTAGCGTATAATTTTCACCAATTACAGGAACGAAAGTATTGCAAACGTATTGTCCGGTATGGTCCACTTCGAGAAAATCGAAAACGGTATTCGCACTATTTTTTACCGAAACAATTGCGCCACTCACTACTGGAATCTTAGTATTGAAATAGCCAGTGGTGGTCGTTAATTTGATTTTTTGTTCGTTTCCGGGCGTTCCTTTTTGCCATTTGATGGCGGCATCGACAACTAATTGTGGAGGAGCCGTATCAAGGTCTACGCCAACTAAGCGTTCACAACTGGAGCACAAAACAAGTAGTGTTAGGATGGAGGTATAGAAGATTTTTTTCATGTTTTTTAAAATATAAAGTTATAGCTCACGCCCGGAACAATTCCGAAAATGGAGAGGCGTAAAGCTTCGTTGTTTCCTTTTTCGATGCTTTGACGGAAATTAATGGACGTTGCATTCAAACGGTTGTATAGGTTGTAAATACTAAATACCCATTCGTCATGCCATTTTTTATTTTTATTTTTATGTGGAGTTAGTGTGGCAGACAAGTCAAGATGGTGGTAGGCGGGGAGTCTATTTTCATTCCGCAGTCCGTAACTTGGAACCGTAATCCCTTGGTATTTGTATTGCGCATTTGGATAGGTCACTGGCTGCCCAGATTGTAAAGTAAAATTGGCACCGAAAACCCATTTATCAGATAATTTATAAGAAGCGGTTACCGCTAGATTGTGCGTTTTGTCATAAACAGAACTGTACCAAGCGCCATTGTTGATTCCGGTTTCAGAAGCATTTCTACCGGGAGTTTGTTGCTCTGATTTGGATAAGGTATAGGAAATCCAACCGTTGAGTCGGCCTTCGTTTTTGCGCAACATGAATTCCAATCCATAGGAACGCAACTGCCCGTTGAGGATCACTTGTTCAATGGCATCGTTGGCGATTAAGTTGGCACCATCAATATAGTCCAATCGGTTTTTTACTTTTTTGTAAAAGGTTTCTACTTCTAACGAATAAAGGTCGTCGCTAAAATTCTTAAAAAACCCAACGGCCACTTGATCGGCTATTTGGGGTTTGATGAATTGGTCGCTGGGTGTCCAAACGTCTAAGGGTGTGGGCGAATTGGTATTTGAAATCAATTGCAGGTATTGCACCATGCGGTTGTAGCTTAATTTTACCGATTGGTGGTCGTTGATTTGGTAGGCCAATGCGGCTCTGGGTTCGAGATACCGGTAATCGGCAATGGTTTTATTTTTTCCGTAATGGATTTTTCCGGTAGGAGTTGCTTTTTCATAGAGTTGTAAATCGGAATTGAAAACAACGGGTTGGTTGTTGGCATAGGTATTCAAATTCGATTCGCCCAAACGATAAAACCAGCTATATCGTAGGCCATAAGAGAAGGCGATTTTTTTAGAAATGGTATGTTCGGCATCAATGTATATAGCAGGTTCGAACGCTTTTTTCTTTTCGAGTTGGCGGGAGTTGATTCCCGAACCAGCATTAGAAGGCTTTAGCGTTCCCGGATTGAAATCGTAGTAAATGCTGTTTAATCCGTAATTTAATTTAAAATTATCGGAGATGTAATTTTTGAAATCGTATTTGATGTTGTAGTTTTTGATGCCAGAATCCCATTTGAACCCAATGAAATTTAAGTCCAAACCATAATAATAATCACTGTAAACCAACGAAAGGTTGGAAAATAATTTCTCGGAGTACAAGTGATTCCATCTTAAATTCAAAGTGGAATTGCCATAGCTATTTTTGAATTGTTGGTCTAAGCTGAACAAATCTCGTCCGAAGTAACCTGAAAGATATAAGCTATTGTTTGGGTTGAGTTTGTAACTTAATTTCGTATTCAAATCGTAGAAATACGCTAGATTTTTGTTGTCGGATAATTTTAAAAACAGATGTCCGTAAGAACCGCGACCGCCAATTAAGAAAGAGCCTTTGTTTTTTACAATGGGGCCTTCGGCTAATAGTCGGCTAGAAATTAGTCCAATGCCGCCATTCAAATGAAAATCGTTGCTGTTTCCGTCTTTTTGGTAGATGTCTAAAACGGAGGAAGCTCGTCCTCCAAAACGCGCTGGAATTCCACCTTTGTATAATTTTAGATCTTTGATGGCATCGGGGTTGAATACGGAGAAAAACCCAAACACGTGAGAGGAGTTAAAAATCGTAGCTTCGTCTAATAGAATTAGATTTTGATCGGCAGCACCCCCGCGAACGTTAAAACCGGAAGCGCCTTCGCCGGCGTTGGTTACACCAGGCAATAGAAGAATCGATTTTAAAACATCGACTTCTCCTAAGACGACAGGCATTTTTTTGATGGAAGCTATGGAGAGTTTGTTGACGCTCATTTCCGCTTTTCTAATGTTGGTGGCTTTGCGAGTGTCGGTGATGATTACTTCCTGCAGTTGTTCTTCTAAACCTGTAAGTTTGAAATTGTTTTTAATGTTTTGATTTAAAACAATGGTTTCCGTTTGAGTTTGAAAACTTAAATAACTAATTTGAACGGTGTAGGTTCCTTTAGGAATCGTGATGGAGTAAAAACCGTATTCGTTGGTGGTGGTTCCGGTCTTTAGTTCAGCGATGTAAATGTTGACACCGATTAAAGTCTCGTTGCTTTTGGTGTCGGTGATGGTTCCGCTAAGGGTAAATTTTTCTTGAGAGAAGGCGCTAGTGAGAACAAAGAACATTACAAAAGTGAAATAATAAAAGGCTTTGGAAATCATGGATGGTATTAGTTTAGATGTCTTTTTAAGTCTTATAAAAGTAGACTTTGTTACAAACGCAATTGATAAAAAAATAGTATAAAACGCCATTATATTTCACAAAAAAGACAACCGTTTCCGATTGTCTTTTTTATCAAGAGCAGCTTTATTACGCTAATTTTTGCTCTAGATTTACTTTGATAGCTTCTAAGAAACCTTCCGTAGTAAGGTAATCTGCTGCCGTCAAGCCTTCTGGTTTTACTAACATGGCTAAATCTTTAGTCATTTTTCCGCTTTCAACGGTGTCAATACAAACTTGTTCCAGGGCATGACAGAAATCGATTAAATCTTGATTGTTGTCTAATTTTCCACGGTGTTCCAAACCTCTTGTCCAAGCGAAAATGGAGGCTATTGGGTTTGTAGACGTAGCTCTTCCTTTTTGGTGTTCTCTATAATGACGGGTTACCGTTCCGTGAGCTGCTTCGGCTTCTACTGTTTTTCCGTCTGGAGTCACTAAAACAGAAGTCATCAATCCTAAGGACCCAAATCCTTGCGCTACGGTATCCGATTGTACATCGCCATCGTAATTTTTACAAGCCCATACAAAACCACCATTCCATTTCATGCAAGAAGCGACCATATCATCGATTAAACGGTGCTCGTAGGTAATGCCTTCTTTATCGAATTCGGCTTTGTAATGTTGTTGGTATACTTCTTCAAAAATATCTTTGAAACGCCCATCATAAGCTTTCAAAATGGTGTTTTTAGTAGAAAGATAGAGTGGCCATTTTTTGGTCAATGCCATTTGAAAAGACGAATGCGCAAAACCATAAATACTTTCGTCGGTATTGTACATGGCCATTGCAACGCCATCGCCTTCAAAGTTATAAACTTCCCAAGATTGAGTTTCTCCCGCTTCGTTGGTAAAACTCATGGTGAGCGTTCCTTTTCCTTTGATAACGGTATCGGTAGCTTTGTATTGGTCTCCGAATGCGTGACGGCCGATTACAATTGGTTTGGTCCAACCTTGCACGTAACGCGGCACGTTACTCATGATGATGGGTTCTCTAAAAACGGTTCCCCCTACAATATTTCTGATGGTTCCGTTAGGCGATTTCCACATTTTAGAAAGGTTGAATTCTTTGACACGCTCTTCATCTGGCGTGATGGTGGCGCATTTGATACCGACATTGTATTTTTTGATGGCTTCGGCCGAATCGATCGTGATTTGATCTTTCGTAGCTTCTCGGCTTTCGATTCCTAAATCGTAGTATTTAATATCTAAATCTAAATAGGGAAGGATTAATTTTTCTTTGATAAACGTCCAAATAATTCGAGTCATTTCATCGCCATCCAATTCTACTACAGGATTGGCCACTTTAATTTTTGCCATGCTATTCTAAATTTTTTTGTTTGAGATTTTTTGCCGAGACAAATATAGTGAAATCAAGTCCATACTGTTTTACTTCGACAACGAAAACGATTGATTTATGGATTTATCATTTTCACACTTTAAAAATAGGAAAGTTGTAATTTTAACCTCTTGTTTTTATGGAATTAGTTATTCGGATGCATTTGGTTTCCGGATTATTATGGCGCAAGAATAGCGCATGGGTGTCATTTGATTCCTAATTTTTCAACCCCATCGAAATCTAGATTGTAAGAAAATTAGCAAAAGGTTGCGCTTGCTGTTAAAGAAACATCCTGTGAAAACCCAATTATAAATCACCTGCGCCCCTTTTTGTTACAGCTGCGGTTGTATACTATTTTAAATGGCTGTAGCATGCAATCAGTAGGCTTGAATAAACTAATTATTAATTAGCTTCTTAAAAAAATATAACATTTATTTACTTCGACAATACTATATCTTCGCTGAATTAATAAATAAGATCCAAAATTAAATCAATAGGAATATTCAATTGGTAAAAACAGTTATGAGAGCCTCGAAGAAAATAGCGCTATTTTTTCTATTGTTTATTTGCAATAACGTTTTATTGGCGCAGCAAACGCCTGTTTTTAAACTTCCGTTTCCACGACAATATAAAACTCTGGATACCATTATCGATACTTTGGCACTTCAATGCAATCCTAAAGTAGCAGCACTAAGACTCCAAAAACTTGAATTACAAGCCCGAGCAACGAATAATGAATTGGCGTTGCTCAATTACAAAAGATCCGAAATCCGCTATCGCTATATTCGAACCATAAACCACGAGAAACGTCCCGAACTGAATCAACTTATTGTAGACACGGAGCAACTTATTTCAAAAGTGGATGAACAGCAGTATCCTGTGATAGCTGCGCTATTACACTTCCAAATTGGGAATTCTCTAGATTATCAAAAATACAATTATAAAGAACAATTTAAGCATTATCTCAAGTCCTATGATTTGTTTAGAAAGATTCCCTTAGCACAATTCCCTTACCGATATTACAGTCAATATGCTATCGCTTTAGCCTATTATCAGTTTGGAGAATTTCAAAAAGCAATTACTCTTGCTGAAGAAGTGGAAGCCTTATTTCCTCAAAAGGATTTTAATTCTATTTTAACAGTAAATCTTATAGGATTAAGTTATTTGGAATTAAAAAAATACGATCAAACTATTGATTCCTTTGAATGGATCTTAAAAAACAACAAGTACGCTTTAAATCCAACGGCATGGAAAGGGATTGCATACTGTAATTTGGGAAGTGTTTATTATCGTAAAGGAAATAAGGATAAAGCCATTCTTTATTTAACGCAAGGGATACCAATCTTAAAGCAAGAAGCTCTTCTGGACAATCTTGCCTCGGCTTCCATGCAATTGGTAAAGATTTATGTCCTACAAAAAAATAGTTTCGAAGCCAAACGGTATTTAAATATAGTAACGGATATTCAGGATGAAATAAAGTCAACCACATTTTCTTATGAAATAAATAAGGTTTTGTCTGATTATTACCAACTCGAAGGCAATAGTAAATTGGCGTTATCCTATCTGCAATTGGCAAATAGGTATAAAGATAGTATAGATTTTTCCGTAAATAAAAATAAAATGCATGCCGCAGAAATGAATTTTGCAAAGGAAAAGCAACGGTTCCTGCTCAATCAAATTGAGGAAAAAATAACGCATCAACGCATCATTGTGATTGTCTTATCTCTTTTCACGATATTATTATTCATAACCCTTCGCATTTTTTTTGACCGAAGTAAGTTGAAACTTAAAATAGAACAGCAAGAGTTACGAGATAAAAATATAATAATAACAACAGAATTAGATCGGGCTAATGTCAGATTAGAGCAATTTTTGCAAAGTCGGCTACAGAAAGACCGCGAAAATCCAATTACAGGTGACCGCGAAAATATAGTTTCTAAATTGGTGAATGAGAGTACACTTCATACTAAGGAAGATTGGGGCGAATATAGAACTCTTTTTGAGCAAGCACATCCAAGATATCTTCAACGCGTCAAAGAAAAATTACCAAAAATTTCACCCGCTGAATTGCGATTAATAGCCATCCATAAATTGAATTTGAATACCAATGAAATGGCACTGATTTTAAACATCTCTCCAGATGCGGTTCGCAAATCAAAGAAAAGACTGTCCCTAAAAATAGGGGAAAACCTCCAGCAATCTTTTGATGAATTCACGAGTTCGCTTTTGTAAGCAAGATTATAACCCATAATTTTCTTACGGAGCTACACTACACCCCGTCTTCGCTTCTGAATTATACTAGATTAAAAAAACCGTAATATGTTAATTGTCAGTATTTACCAATTGATAATTCAACTTTTTTACATTTGTCTTGTTTTTGTCTTTTTCTTATCTCCGTATCTTTTTTTATAATTTTTTATTATTGCAGCCCGTGCTTTTTTTAAGCCCGTGCAATTTTTTAACTATTTTTAATTTTAGGATTCAATCATGAAAAATTTCTATTTTAGTTCATTCTTACTTTTATTAAGTATAACTTTTTTTTCGTTTGATGCGGTAGCCCAAGCGCCCCAAAGCATGACTTACCAATCGGTCATTCGCAACAGCAGCAATGCACTAGTGGCGAATACCGCAGTAGGCATTAAAATTAGCGTGTTGCAAGGTTCATCAACGGGTAACGAAGCCTATGTAGAAACCCAAACGGCTACTACCAATGCTAATGGCTTGGTGAGTTTGCAAAT
>CALPUN020000015.1 GCA_943326765.2 Bifidobacterium breve
ACTATACTCCAACAGGGCGTTCTATCCAAAAGCCTTATAGCAAAGGAAATGAGGAGGCTTACTATACTGATTTTGAAACGCGATTTAAAAGTGGAGAATTGTACGAAAAAGACAGTATCAAAATTGCCGATACCTTAAAGTTTAAAACACCAAAAGGGAAAATTGTATATGGTGGTGGTGGCATTGTTCCAGATGTTTTCGTACCATTAGAAGGAAAGCATGGCGAAGAAAGTATTGTTTATGTAATGGAACAATCGGGAATCGTGTCGCATTTTTCTTTTGAACAATTGGATAAAAACCGAAAAGCTTTTGAAGGATTGTCGTTTGAACAATTTTTATACAAAATGGAGCATACGGATTTGTATTACACTACTTTTCAAAAGTATTTAGCGGGAAGCGGAGTAGTTTTGAAATTAGATAAAAATAAAAACTTAGTCAAACGCTATTTGATGGCAGAATTTGCAAAGCAACTTTTTGACGAGCAGAAATATTATGATATTGTTTTGAAAGAAGACCCAATGGTTCAAGCGGTTTTAAATCAGAAGCCATACTAAAAACAAGCAGAATAGGCAGCGCTTAAATTTTATCGTGACTTTGAGAATCGACACCGTTATTCCACAGCGTTAAGATATCAGTAGCTACCGCGGCGCCACTTCCGGATGCAATAGCCAATTGGCTTCTCCAGCCCGCCAACGTTCCTGCTACATAAATACCATTTGCCACCAAATGATCGGTGTTTTTTAAGTAAACCCTTTGTTTTTCAATAATAGATTTAGGGTGTTGGTCAACATACTGCGTCAACCCTTCGATAGCAAAAGTGTTTGAATAGCCAATGGCCACTACAATGGCTTTTGAAGTGTATTCGTTTTTATTAGTAATGACTTTAAAAGGAGGAATACTGCCTTCAATTCGCATTACTTTTTCTTCATCGATTTGAAAGATATGAGGGTAACAAGTTGCTAAATGTTGAATGCTTTCTGGCAACAAATCAGATCCTAAAGTGCCCGGTGCGATACCGTATGCATTGTTAAAAAGGGCTTCTTGTAAGGACGAGGTTTTTTGATGGGCAATAATTCCGATTTTTTTATCGGAGGCAAATGATTTTTTATGAGCGGAACCTAAAACTAAGGCACAAGACATTCCTGCAACACCTCCGCCAATAATCAGAACATCAAACATCGTTATTGATCTTTCGTTTTTTCTACAATCATTTTAGATAATTTAAAAATGAGCAGAATGCAGACGGCACAAAAAGAAGCGGCGATTCCGATTAACGCCACCATGCTATTGCCTTCAAATAAGTGATCAAAATCGAGAAGTGTAATGTTGAAAACAATTAATGCTAAGGCAATAAGGACTAAAACAGTAGTAAAAATTTTCATAGGGATGCTTTAATTTGGAGTGAAAGTAATACAAATGAATTAAATGAACAAACCTTTAACATTCGAAGCAAATAATTTAACGGCAATGGCTAATAGGACTACGCCAAAGGTTTTGCGGACAACTCCTAAACCCGTTTTGCCCAACATTTTTTCAATTTTTGACGACGATTTTAAAACACCATAAACTAAGATAATGTTCAGGACAATAGCCACGACAATATTCTCGGTATAAAATTGAGAGCGCAACGAAAGCAATGTCGTCATGGTTCCGGCTCCTGCAATTAAAGGAAAAGCAAGGGGAACAATTGAGGCAGAACTGGCTTCAGTATCTTTATAAATTCGGATGCCCAAAATCATTTCTAATGCTAAAAAGAACAAGACAAACGAGCCAGCAACAGCAAACGAATGCACATCAATGCCGATTAGTTTTAAAAATTCTTCACCAATAAAAAGAAAGACAATCATGATAACAGCTGCTGCAAGGGAAGCTTTACCAGACTCGATATGTCCGTGCTTCGCTCGCAAGTCAACGACTATGGGAATGGTGCCCACAATATCAATTACAGCAAAAAGCACCATGGCTACCGTAGCAATTTCTCTAATATCAAAATTCATTTGGACGTCGTTTTAAAGCGCAAAAGTATTTAATTGGATGTGGTTAAACGCTAAAATAGCGTTAATTTTAACTAGTGAGCTCGGAGTCACTAAGCAATATATTAGGTAGAATAGTGTATTTTTACCAAAATTTCTCACTCATCTAATAGCACTAATCCATCTATTGTTTTTCGTTTTCTTTTTGCGGATGGATTTAGACTTCCATATATTAAAGGATTCCTGGAATATAATTCCGTTAGAAAAGGTGGGAGAAACATTCAGAATCAAATTACACTATTGTGCACTTATAGTTAGTTGCTAAATTATCATTACTATTAATAACTTATGTTTCAACTCGGAAAAACCATCGTCTCAGAAGACATTTTAGAAAAAGAATTTGTGTGCAATCTCTCTGCTTGTAAAGGCGCGTGTTGTGTTGATGGCGATGCGGGAGCCCCACTATCTAAAGCAGAAACTAAAATACTAGATGAGATTTATACCAAAGTAAAACCGTTTTTAAGACCAGAAGGTATCGCTGCTATCGAAGCACAAGGCACTTGGAATGTTGGAACTGACGGAGATCTTGAAACCCCATTAGTAGACAATAAAGATTGCGCTTACGTAATTTACGATGGCAAAACCGCACTCTGCGGTATCGAGCAAGCCTACAACCAAGGAGTTGTGGATTGGAAGAAACCCGTTTCCTGCCATTTATACCCGATTCGCGTGAAAGACTTCACAGAATTTGCCGCCGTCAATTACGACAAGTGGGATATTTGCGATGACGCCTGTTCCTTAGGTAAAGAATTGGAAGTTCCGGTTTATAAATTTGTAAAAGAAGCTCTAATCCGAAGGTTCGGAATCGATTGGTATACTGAATTAGAAAAAGTGGCTGCCGAATTGAATCAGTCCAAATCTCGAAAATAATAAAAAGCCAGATCATTCCTCTGGCTTTTTTAGTAACACCTATTAGGAAACACTTTTATTGTAAAATGAAGACTTTTAGCAGTATAAGAAAAAAATGGAGAAGCAAACGCCAAAAGGTTCTATTGACAATTCTATTTTTTTAATACTCAGGCTTTTAAAAATACCCCGATTTTTTACAAAAAAACACAACTTCTAGAAAACCAAAAAGCTATTGTTTACGGCAGTTTGAAAGAAATTGTAAATTTTAAAATACTGATATTCAGCATTTTGTGTTTTAAAGAAAATAGAGTAATGAAATCGACAGTTGTTAAAAACTAGAGCCGATTGTGAATAAGTTTGACTTTCATTTTCCGTTTCAAATCGTAATCTTTGTACAAGTCAGAAAGCACTTATTTTCTCTGAAAAATTTATAGCAAACACAACAAAAATGTCAACAATCGAACCCATTCTTCAAGAAAACAAAAACCGATTTGTGATTTTCCCAATCAAACATCATGATATTTGGGAATGGTACAAAAAAATGGAAGCCAGTTTTTGGACTGCAGAAGAAATTGATTTGTCGCAAGATCTTAACGATTGGAACAACAAATTGAACGAGGACGAGAAATACTTTATCAAACATATTTTGGCATTTTTTGCTGCTTCGGATGGTATTGTAAATGAAAATTTAGCCGAAAACTTCGTCAATGAAGTGCAATATGCCGAAGCTAAATTTTTCTACGGCTTTCAAATTATGATGGAAAACATCCACAGCGAAACCTATTCTTTATTAATAGACACTTATGTTAAAGATGAGGTCGAAAAAAACGAGTTGTTTACCGCGATTGATGTGTTTCCAGCGATTAAGAAAAAAGCCGATTGGGCTTTGAAATGGATTGAATCGGATTCCTTTGCCGAAAGACTGATTGCATTTGCTGCCGTCGAAGGCATTTTCTTTTCGGGAAGTTTCTGCTCGATTTTTTGGTTGAAAAAACGGGGTTTGATGCCAGGATTAACTTTTTCTAACGAATTGATTTCGCGTGACGAAGGCGTGCATTGCGATTTTGCCGTGCATTTGCACAACCACCACTTGATTCACAAAGTGCCCAAAAAACGCATCAAAGAAATTATAGTCGACGCTTTAAATATTGAACGGGAATTTATTACCGAGTCGCTTCCTGTAAGTTTAATCGGAATGAACTCGAATCTGATGACACAATATCTAGAATTTGTAACCGACCGATTGTTAGTAGAATTGGGTTGCACCAGAGAATTCAATACCACGAATCCGTTTGATTTTATGGACATGATTTCCTTGCAAGGCAAAACCAATTTCTTCGAAAAGAAAGTCGCCGAATACCAAAAATCAGGAGTGATGAACACCGATTCAGAAGCTCAGAAAATTTCATTCGACGCCGACTTTTAGAAAGTTTATCGCAGAATTTCCTTTACCTATACGCAATTACTACACTACACGCCTTTTTACCCAATTACCATAGCCCCGATTGCAGTGGAAATCCTTTTTGTTTTTCTTTAAAACAAAAAGATTGCAACGGAAAGCGGGATTAGCTTCCCAAACAAACAAACACAAATTCGCAAAAATAGAGAAGGGATTTTCTATTTTTTAAAACAAAACTAACTATGTACGTAGTAAAGAGAGACGGCCACAAAGAGCCCGTGATGTTCGACAAGATTACCGACCGAATTAAAAAATTATGCTACGGCCTAAACGATTTAGTGGATGCCGTAAAAGTTGCCATGCGCGTTATTGAGGGATTGTATGACGGCGTGACCACTTCTGAATTAGACAATCTAGCAGCCGAAACCGCGGCATCGATGACCATTGCGCACCCTGATTATGCTCAATTAGCAGCCCGTATCGCGATTTCGAATTTGCATAAAAATACCACCAAATCGTTTTCGGAAACCATGAATGAAATGTATCATTACGTGAATCCGAGAACCAACCAAAAAGCGCCGTTACTTTCGGAAGAAGTGCACGAAGTAATTCAAGCGAACGCTGAATTTTTAGATTCACACATTATTTACAACCGCGATTTTAATTACGATTACTTTGGATTTAAAACCTTGGAGCGTTCCTATTTGTTAAAAATCAATGGCAAAATCGTCGAACGCCCGCAACACATGTTGATGCGTGTTTCTGTTGGAATTCACTTGAACGATTTAGACTCCGTAATTGAAACCTACGACTTGATGTCGAAGAAATTCTTCACCCACGCTACGCCCACGTTATTCAACGCCGGAACACCAAAACCCCAAATGTCATCCTGTTTCTTATTATCAATGAAAGATGATAGCATTGACGGGATTTATGATACTTTAAAATCGACTGCCAAAATCTCGCAATCTGCCGGAGGAATTGGGTTGTCTATTCACAACGTGAGAGCAACGGGTTCTTATATTCGGGGCACGAATGGAACATCGAACGGAATCGTACCGATGTTGCGCGTCTTCAACGACACCGCGCGTTACGTAGATCAAGGTGGTGGAAAAAGAAAAGGAAGTTTCGCTATTTATTTAGAAACGTGGCATGCGGATATTTTCGAATTTTTAGATTTGAAAAAGAACACCGGAAAAGAAGAAATGCGCGCTAGAGATTTATTCTTCGCTATGTGGACGTCGGATTTATTCATGAAACGCGTGCAAGAAGATACTACTTGGACGTTGATGTGTCCTAACGAATGTCCAGGTTTGTATGAAGTGTATGGTGAAGAATTTGAAGCCTTGTATACTTCGTATGAAGAAAAAGGGAAAGGGAGAAAAACCATCAAAGCAAGAGAATTGTGGGAGAAAATCCTTGAATCACAAATCGAAACGGGAACGCCTTACATGTTGTATAAAGATGCCGCGAACCGCAAATCCAACCAAAAAAATCTAGGAACGATTCGTTCTTCGAATTTGTGTACCGAGATCATGGAATATACATCGGATGATGAAATCGCCGTATGTAATTTAGCGTCCATTTCGTTACCCATGTTCGTAGAAAACGGAAAATTCAACCACGACTTATTGTACAGTGTCACCAAACGAGTAACACGCAACTTGAACAAAGTCATCGACCGAAATTACTACCCCGTAAAAGAAGCCGAAAACTCCAACATGCGGCACCGTCCGGTAGGATTGGGCGTACAAGGATTAGCCGATGCGTTTATTTTACTAAGAATGCCGTTCACCAGCGACGAAGCCAAGAAACTAAACCAAGAAATTTTCGAAACCTTATACTTTGCCGCCGTAACCGCTTCTATGGAAATGGCTAAAGAAGAAGGGCCGTATTCTTCCTTTAAAGGGTCGCCAATTTCTGAAGGGCAATTTCAATACAACCTTTGGGGGCTGAAAGATGAAGAGCTTTCCGGAAGATGGGATTGGGCTTCCTTACGAAAAGAAGTCGTAGTACACGGAGTTCGGAATTCCTTGTTAGTTGCGCCAATGCCAACGGCTTCCACGTCGCAAATTTTAGGAAATAACGAAGCGTTCGAACCGTATACTTCTAATATTTACACGCGTAGAGTATTGTCGGGCGAATTCATCGTAGTCAACAAACACTTGCTAGAAGACTTGGTTAACCAAGGGTTGTGGAACGAAGATTTGAAACAAGAAATTATGCGTCATAACGGATCAGTGCAAAACATTGATGCCGTTCCGCAAGACTTGAAAGACTTATACAAAACTGTTTGGGAAATGTCGATGAAAGATATTATTGATATGTCCCGACACCGAGGTTATTTTATCGATCAATCGCAATCGTTGAACTTGTTCATGCAGGATGCCAATTATTCGAAATTAACCTCGATGCATTTCTACGCTTGGCAATCTGGGTTGAAAACAGGAATGTATTATTTAAGAACCAAATCAGCCGTAGATGCCATTAAGTTTACGCTGAACAATGATAAAAAAGCAGAACCAACCACCGAAGCTGCAGCAGCAGTAGAAGTGGCAGAACCGAATGAAACCGGCGAAATGTCGGCGGAAGATTTCCAAGCCATGATCGAACTAGCTCGAAACGCTGGTCCGGATGATTGTGAAATGTGTGGATCGTAATTTTTGAGACGATTACAATCCCATTAATAAACAGCTATCTTTGGGTAGCTGTTTTATTTTTTAGAAGCTATTCCTGCTGTCCACTGTATCTTTTCCGCCGAACGCCGGCGCAAAAGGATGCCGTTACCATCAGGGCTAGGGCACTAAGCTTCAAAGTTCGTTATTTGTTGTTCCTCGGTTCAACATTCAAAAAACAACAAACTGAGAAAAAATGAATGTTGAATCTTGAAATCGTAAATCAAAAATCTGAAATCCAAAATGAACTGGGAACAACTATTATCCTTAAAGCGCCAAGGCGACACTAGCAAACGCTTGCGCAAAGAACAAGACGACACCCGATTGGGCTTCGAAGTCGATTACGACCGAATCATTTTCTCGGCAGCGTTCCGAAGCTTGCAAGACAAAACCCAAGTAATTCCCCTTTCCAAAACCGATTTCGTGCACACGCGCTTAACGCACAGCTTGGAAGTTTCCGTGGTTGGTCGTTCGATCGGACGATTAGTTGGCAAAAAAATCATTGAAAAATATCCCTATTTACAGGAAGTACACGGTTTTCATATGAACGATTTTGGAGCCATTGTCGCCGCCGCTTCTTTGGCACACGACATTGGAAATCCGCCTTTCGGACATTCCGGGGAGAAAGCCATTGGCGAATATTTCTCCATTGGTAAAGGGCAGCAATACAAGGACCAAGTCACCGCAAAAGAATGGCAAGACTTAATTGATTTTGAAGGCAATGCCAATGGGTTTTCAGTGCTCACCGCAAGTCGGCCCGGCATTGAAGGCGGTTTGCGAATTTCGTATGCTACCCTGGGCGCTTTTATGAAGTATCCAAAAGAAAGTTTGCCTAAAAAACCCACTAAAAATATTGCGGATAAAAAGTACGGTTTCTTTCAATCAGACAAAGCTTTTTTTCAAGATGTGGCTTCGGAATTGGGATTATTATCCAATAAAACAGGAGAAGATATTGGTTTTGAACGCCATCCGCTAGCCTATTTAGTAGAAGCCGCCGATGACATTTGTTATACCATCATCGATTTTGAAGACGGAATAAATTTGGGATTGGTTTCAGAAGATTATGCACTAGAATATTTAATCAAATTGGTCAAAGACACCATTGATACCGCGAAGTACAAGACCTTAACCACCCGAGAAGACCGCATCAGTTATTTGCGGGCGTTGGCGATTGGGAATTTGATTCAAGATGCCGTTCGGGTGTTTGTAGAAAATGAGGAATTAATTCTTCAAGGAAAATTCCCTTACGCTTTGACTGACAAGAGCAAGTACAAAGCGCAGATGGATGACATTATTAAGTTGAGCGTCAAAAACATCTATCAAAGTAGGGAAGTGATTGAAAAAGAGCTAACGGGCTATCAAATTATCAATACGTTATTGGATAAATTCATTACGGCTTACAACAATAATTTTGAAGGAACGGCCACAAGTTACGACAAGTTGTTGCTACAAATTTTACCCGAAAAGCACCATTTGGAAAAAGAAAGTATTTATGGGCGCTTGTTGCACATCTGTCATTTCATTTCTTTGTTAACCGATGGCAATGCATTGCTGTATTATCGGAATATTGTAGGTTACAAGGATTAGATTGTTAATGTTTTAAGCGTTTTTTTGTAATATTAAAAAAAAGGATTAAGTTTGGTTCTCAAAAATTAAAAACAATGAAAAAAACTACACTATTAACCGCTTTGCTCTTTTCATTTATTGCGTTTTCTCAAACTAACAAGCAGAAAATTCAATCGTATTTGGAAACGAACAAAGCCAAATTTGGATTAACAACTCAAGATATCTCCGACTGGACTATCGCGAATGAATTCAATGGTCAAGGAACAAAAATAACGAGTTGTTATATTGTTCAAAGACACCAAGGCATTGAAATTTTTAATGCTCAGTCAAATGTTTCTGTGAAAGATGGAAATGTGATTAAAGTCGGCAACAGTTTCAAAACCAATGTGGCTCAAAAAGTCAACACGACTTCGCCTTCGTTGTCTGTTTTGCAAGCTTTAAGCAGTGCTTATTCCAAACTTGGAATTGCTCCTGCTGCTTTCACCATTACCGAAGGAAATGACAACGCCAACATCAAAATCAGCGATGGCGTTCATCAAGATCCTATTTTGGCAAAATTAGCTTTTCAAACCACTGCAGACGACAAGTTGAATTTGGCTTGGGGTTTTCAATTTTATGATCCAAACGGAAAACACTACTGGGATGTAAAAATTGATGCGGTTTCTGGGAATCTTTTGGATAAAAGAGATTTAACCATCAGCTGTAATTTTGGTGATGAAGCCCATAAAAAGCATGATTTTAAAAAGAACTTTAATTTTGAAGCTAATGTTTTCAATACCCCAAGTTCTTCTTTATTAGTAGCCACTCCAGGAACATACAGAGTTATTCCTTACAATGTTGAAAGTCCAAATCATGGAGATTTTCAATCAATTACTACCGCTGGGAATGCCTTAGCTTCACCAAACGGATGGCATGATGCCAATGCAATTGGAGGAACAACAGCTAATTTGAAGTTTACTTACACAAGAGGAAATAATGTATTGGCACAAGAAGATGCAGACGGAAATAACGGAACAGGAATTCGCCCTGATGGGACAGCTGCGTTAAACTTTGATTTTCCATACGCGAATGGTGTAGCTCAAACATTACAACCAACAGCCTATACTCCTGCTGCTACAACTAACTTGTTCTACATGAACAACATTATGCATGATATATGGTATCAGTATGGTTTTGATGAAGCGAACGGGAATTACCAGCAAAACAACCTTGGAAGAGGAGGAGTTGCATCAGCAACTGGAGATTATGTTCAAGCAGATTCTCAAGATGGGTATTCTCAAACGACTGCTACCTTAAACAATGCTAACTTTACTCCAACGAATGACGGAGTTAGACCAAGAATCCAAATGTTTTTGTGGACTCTAGGAGCACCTCCTACAAATTACATTACCGTAAATTCACCGGCTTCTATTGCAGGTCAATATGCCGCTACAACCAACGTGTTTGATACTACGGATAGAATTCCAGTCCCAGCGGCTCCAACCGGAATTGTTGCAAACTTGGTTTTGTATCAAAACAACCCTACACCTCCTGGATACAATTCAGCCTGTCAGGTGGCTTTAAATCCGTTTGAATTGAGCGGAAATATCGCTTTGATTAAAAGAGGGGGATGTTTCTTTAATTTAAAAGTTAAAAATGCTCAGGATGCTGGCGCATTAGCAGTAATTGTTATGGATAGTATTCCAAATAACCCTTCCAGACTTTCTATGAGTTCAACAGGTTTGTTAGGGATAACAATTCCAGCGGTATTTGTTACTAAAGAAATTGGAGATCAATATATTGCAGAATTGGCTAATGGCCCAGTAAATGTAAAATTAGAAGTTCCAGAAGGATTGTATTTATATGCTGATGGTGATTTTGATAATGTAATCATTGGTCATGAATATGGTCATGGTATTTCGAATCGTCTTGTTGGTGGAGGATTGTCAGGATGTATGAACAACTACGAACAAATGGGAGAAGGTTGGTCAGATTGGTTCGGATTAATGAATCAAATTAAAACTGGAGACACGGGTGCAGATAAGAAAGAAGTTGGAACTTTTGCGATCAACCAAGCAACAACAGGTTTTGGTTTAAGAGATTTTCCTTATTCTACAGATTTAGCCTTGAACCCAAGAACTTTTGCTAGTTCCAATGCAGTATTGCCTCTAGATCCGACGACAGATACCGCATTTAAGTATGTAGTTGGAGAGTTTTGGGCTTCTTGTTTGTGGGATTTAACATGGGCTTATATCGATCTATATGGTTTTGATACAGACATTTACAACGGTACAGGTGGAAATAATAAAGTAATGCGCCTAGTTGCGGATGCTTTAAAATTAGAAACTTGTGGAGCTACTAATGTAGTTACCGGTAGAGATAATTTACTGGCTGCCGATCAAGCCACTACCGGTGGTGTTGATTTTTGTATGATTGCTGAAGTATTCCGAAGAAGAGGAGTTGGTCTTACCGCTAGTTCAGGAAGTAACAACGACCCTAACGATCAAGTAGAAAATTTCACTCAATTCCCTGCGGGTCCAAACTGTACTTTAGCGGTTAATTATTTTAAAAACGAAGAATTGATTAGAGTATATCCTAATCCGTCAAACGGGTTGTTAAATATTCGCATCAATAAATTTGTTGGAAAAGTGACTATTGAAGTTGTCGATCTAAATGGAAGATCAGTTTTCAGTCAAACAGATGCTAACTTCAACATTGAAAAATCGATTAATATCAATAGCTTGCAGTCTGGAGTTTACATTGTGAAACTGACAGGCGATAATTTAAATTATTCTCAAAAATTAATTAAAAACTAATTTTAAAAATTCTTACAAAGAATCCAAATCGAAAGATTTGGATTTTTTTTTGCTAAAACACAAGCAGTAAACGGAAGGCTTATTTAGAAATTATAATTTAAAACTAAAAACGACTTTAGATCTAAAAAAGCTTCCAAAAATAAATTATGTTTGTACCTGAAAATTTGATCTATGAAAAAAATTACTTTATTGAGCGTTCTTTTATTTTCTTTATTTGGGGTTGCTCAAACTAATCAGGAAATCATCCAAACCTATCTGGAAAATCACCGTACACAATACCAATTGTCACCTCAGGACATTTCAGACTGGGCCATAGAAAGCGAAGTCGTTGGAAGCGGAACCAAGATTACCAGTTTTTATATTGTTCAACGAGTTCACGGAATTGATATTTTTAACGCACAATCCAACGTGTCAATAAAGAACGGAAACGTAATTCATTTAGGGAATCAGTTTCAAAAGAATGTGGTTCAAAAAATCAACACGACTACACCAAGTTTGTCCGCCATTGATGCCCTATTGAAAGCCTATTTCCATGTGGGAATTCCATTTTCAGGGACTTTTTCAATCGTTGAAACTATTTCTAGCAAAGCATTCAAATTAACCGATGGGCAATTAGAAGATCCAATCAGTGCTAGACTCGTTTACCAATCTACAGCAGAGGATAAGTTAAAATTAGCTTGGGCTTTTCAATTTTATTCCCCAGACAGCAAACATTTATGGGATTTGAGAATAGACGCTACCAATGGTTCTCTACTTGAGAAAAACGATCTAACCCTAAATTGTGCTTTTGGAAAACCAAAAAAGCAAGAAGAAATAACGCATAATTTTAGTTTTGAAAAACATGCGTTTACCAGCAATCGCATGGCATCAGTATTGGCAACTCCTGGAAATTATCGAGTAATTCCATACAATTATGAAAGCCCAAACCACCATCCATTTGAATTAATAACTACCGCTGGGAATGCATTAGCATCACCAAACGGCTGGCACGATGCCAATGTCATTGGTGGCACGACTGCAACATTAAAATTCACGTATACTAGAGGAAATAATGTCTTAGCACAAGAAGATGCCGATGGAAATAACGGATCAGGAATACGACCAGACGGCGGGGCAGGCCTTAATTTTGATTATACCTACGGAGGTCAAACCTTGCAACCAACGGAATATACGCCGGCTGCTACCACGAATTTATTCTACATGGTTAACATGATGCACGACATTTGGTACCAATATGGTTTTGATGAAGTAGGGGGAAATTTTCAACAAAGTAATTTAGGAAGAGGTGGAATCACTTCGGCTACTGGAGATTACGTTCAGGCAGATGCTCAAGATGGGTACTCCCAATCAGCAGCAACTTTAAACAACGCGAATTTTTCTACACCCAATGACGGCTCTCGTCCTAGAGTTCAAATGTATTTATGGACAGCTGGAGCACCTCCTACAAATTTCATTACTGTTAACTCTCCAGCAAGTATAGCAGGAACAAGAGAAGCTACCACCAATGTTTTCGAAGGAACTGACCGTATTGCTGTTCCTGCAGCTCCAAATGGTATCGTTTCAGATTTGGCTTTATACAACAATAACCCAACACCTCCGGGATATCACTCTGCTTGTCAAACACCAACGAATGCATTTGAGTTATCAGAAAAAATCGTGTTGATTAAAAGAGGAGGTTGCTTTTTTAACCTTAAGGTAAAAAATGCTCAAGATGCGGGTGCTTTAGCCGTAATAGTCATGGACAGTATTGACAATAACCCTTCCAGACTTTCTATGAGTTCAACAGGATTACTTGGAATCACTATTCCAGCGGTATTTATAACTAAAGAAGTTGGCGACGCATTAGTAGCTGAAATGGCCAATGGGCCCGTAAACGTCAAATTAGAGGCGCCTGCTGGTTTGTATTTGTATGGTGATGGCGATTTTGACAATGGCATTATTGCTCATGAAATTGGACACGGAATCTCCAACCGATTAATTGGAGGGCCTGCAAATTCTTCTTGTATGACTAATGGGGAGCAAATGGGTGAAGGATGGTCAGATTGGTTTGGTTTGATGAATCAAATTAAGGTGGGAGATACTGGAGCAGAATCAAGAGGGATCGGAACCTATGCCATAAATGAATCTATAACCGATGGTGGAATTAGAGCCTATCCTTATTCAACAGATTTCAGCATCAACCCGCTTACTTTAATAAATTCTAATGATGCAGAACCTCATAACAGAGGAGAAACTTGGACAGCGGTTCTTTGGGACTTAACGTGGGCTTACATTAATAAATACGGATTCGACCCCGATATTTTTAACGGAACCGGCGGAAACAACAAAGTAATGCGCTTGGTTGTTGATGCATTAAAATTACAAACTTGTAATACGGCATCATTTATTAGTGGAAGAGATAACTTTTTTGCAGCTGATCAGGCTACAACTGGCGGGCAAGACTATTGTTTAATTGCCGATGTCTTTCAAAAAAGAGGAATGGGATTAAATGCATCTTCAGGAAGTGTTGATAGCGGAATAGACCAAGTGGAAGATTTCACCGCTTTTCCTGCCGGACCCAATTGTGTATTGGCGGTAAATTACTTTGACAAAAATGATTTGTTTAGAGTATATCCCAACCCAACCCATGGTTTCTTAAATGTTCGTATCAATCAATTTGTTGGAAAACTTTCTTTTCAAATAGTAGATGCGAATGGTAGAGTGGTCTTTAATCAAAATGAAGAGAATTTCAATATCGAAAAAACTATCAATATTACTAGTTTACAAACCGGAATGTATGTTTTGAAAGTAACCGGAAATAATGTGAACTACACGCAAAAGATACTTAAGAACTAATTAATGATTCATAAAGTTTTAAAAAAGTTCAAATCGAAAGGGTTGGACTTTTTTTATGCCCGATTCAAAAGGGCGATCAAACTAGCCACGTCGATGTTGCAGATTCGTTGTAGTTCTTCTACGGTGCCTTGCTCTATAAATTGATCGGGGATGCCTAATGTTTTGATCGGTATTGCATAGTTGTTACTAGCAGCAAACTCTAAAACGGCGCTTCCAAATCCGCCAGTAATGGTACCATCTTCGATCGTAATCACCGCTTCAAAAGAATTAAAAACGGAATGTAATAAAGAGTGGTCCAATGGTTTTACAAATCCAAAATCATAATGCGCAATGGTTTCCGGATTGTTGCGTTTTTTTAAAGCTTGAATCACATTATTCCCAATAGCACCCGTCGATAAAATGGCAGTTTGAGTACCTTCTTTCAAACAGACAGCTTTTCCAATTGCAATTTCTTCAAAAGGCTTTTGCCAATCAATAGTAACGCCGCGACCTCTAGGATAGCGAATGGCTATTGGATGTTCTAACCCTGATTGTGCGGTATACAAGATATTTCGTAAGGCTATTTCATTTAGTGGAGCATAAACGATTAGGTTCGGAATGCAACGCAAATAAGCGAGATCGAAAACGCCGTGATGTGTAGCGCCATCTTCTCCAACCAAACCAGCGCGATCCAAACAAAAAATTACGGGTAAATTTTGCAAAGCCACATCGTGAATGACTTGGTCGTAAGCGCGTTGTAAAAAAGTGGAATAGATATTGCAAAACACCGTCATTCCTTGCGTGGCCATTCCGGCGGCTAAGGTAACAGCGTGTTGCTCAGCAATTCCTACATCGAAAGCTCGTTTTGGGAAGGCCTCCATCATAAATTTCAACGAACTTCCGGAAGGCATTGCGGGCGTAATTCCGATGATTTTTTCGTTTTTTTGTGCCAATTCTAAAAGAGTCAAACCAAAAACATCTTGGTATTTTGGCGGTAAATTCTCTTCCGATTTAAAATGAATTTCGCCAGTAGTTTTGTCGAATTTCCCTGGCGCATGGTATTTCACTTGGTCCTCTTCGGCCTGTTGCAAGCCCTTCCCTTTAGTAGTGATAATATGAAGAAACTTGGGGCCTTTTATTTTTTGCAAACGGCGCAATTCAATAATCAAAGCAGGCAGATTGTGACCGTCAATGGGCCCTGAATAATCAAAGTTTAACGATTTGATCATGTTGTTTTGCTTCGGGTTTTTTCCGTCTTTAACCGAAGTCAGGTATTTTTTTAATGCACCAACGCTTGGATCAATTCCGATGGCGTTATCGTTTAGAATGACCAATAAATTAGCATCGGTAACGCCGGCATGATTAAGCCCTTCAAAAGCCATTCCTGAAGCGATAGAAGCATCGCCAATAACCGCAATGTGCTGTTTGTCGTAATCGCCTTTTAAATTAGACGCCAATGCCATTCCTAAAGCAGCGGATATGGAAGTTGAGGAATGACCTACGCCAAAAGTATCGTAAACACTTTCACTTCGTTTGGGAAAACCTGAAATACCACCTAATTGTCGGTTGGTATGAAATTGTCTTCGTCGTTCGGTTAGGATTTTATGTCCATAAGCTTGATGCCCAACATCCCAAACGAGCAAATCTTCTGGCGTATGGAACACATAATGCAAGGCAATGGTGAGTTCAACTACGCCTAAACTGGCGCCTAGATGGCCTTCTTTCACCGAGACAATGTCAATTATAAAATCACGTAATTCTTGCGCCAATTGAGGCAATTGCACTTCTTTTAGCTGGCGTAAATCCTGTGGATTTTGAATTTGTGAAAGTAAATTTTCTGACATGAAGCAAAGGTAACAAATTGAATTCCTATTTTTGCTGCATGGAAAATATTTTCACCGACGAGTATTTTATGAAAAAGGCTTTGCAAGAAGCAGCATTGGCTTATGATAAAGGCGAAATTCCGGTTGGGGCAGTTGTCGTAATTGACAATAAAGTAATTGCGCGCGCTCATAATTTGACAGAAATGCTACACGACGTGACGGCGCATGCCGAAATGCAGTCGATTACTGCGGCGGCAAATTTTTTGGGTGGCAAATATTTGAAAGGCTGCACACTCTATGTGACGCTAGAGCCTTGTCAGATGTGTGCAGGTGCTTTGTATTGGAGTCAGCTTCCGAAGATAGTTTACGGTGCTTCCGATGAGCAACGAGGTTTTGTAAAAATGGGGACACAATTGCATCCTAAAACAGAAGTGGTTTCTGGAGTTTTGGCTACGGAAGCAGCCGATTTGATGGTGCGTTTTTTTGCGGAGCGACGAAAGTAATTGAAAAGCGGAATGCCTAGCCCGGATAGTAGCGAAAATCCTCGCAGAGATTGAAGCGGATAGCCGGAAACGGCTTCTAAAAATAAGACATAAAAAAACCGCCACTCGAGGACGCTTGTGGCCGAACTGGCTGAAAGCAATCTCACGAAAGGCGGTTTTGTTTTAATCTAAAATATCTTTTCCTGACTTGTCATAGAAATGATATTCTAAGTACGTGTAAGCGTCACGTGGTATGATTTTCACCCATTTCTTATGCTCCAAAAACCATTTGGAGCGCAAGGATGGAAAACCTTTGCTGAGGTAGGCAGCCACAAATGGGTGTACGTTAAGTACCACTTTTTTGTGGGTTTTTAGTATTCTTTCCAGATCGAAATTGATTTTATCAATGATTTGAATTGGTGCTTCAATTTCACCATTTTCATTGTTGGGATCTTCTTCTCTGGTTTTGATGTTGACTTCTGGTCTTACGCGTTGTCTGGTAATTTGGACTAACCCAAATTTACTCGGGGGTAAGATTTTGTGTTTGGCTTTATCATCGCTCATTTCTTCTCTTAGGAAGTCGAACAACACTTTGCGATTATCGGGATTTTGCATGTCGATAAAATCAACTACAATGATGCCACCCATATCTCGTAGACGCAATTGTCTAGCGATCTCGGCTGCGGCGATCATGTTGACTTCCATGGCGGTGTCTTCTTGGTTGGTGGCTTTATTAGAACGGTTTCCGCTGTTCACGTCGATTACGTGTAAAGCTTCAGTATGTTCTATAATTAAATAAGCTCCTTTACTCATGGAAACGGTTTTTCCGAAGGAAGTTTTGATTTGTCTTTCTATGTTGTATTTCTCGAAAATGGGCGTGTCTTTAGATTGATAAAACTTTACAATGGATTGTTTGGAAGGGGCAATTTCTTGCACATAATCCTTCGTTTCGTTGAACAACTCTTCACCATCAATGTAGATACCGCTGAAGGTATCGTTGAAAACATCTCGAAGTATCGAAGAAGCTCGGTTGAGTTCTCCTAATACTTTGGAAGGATGATGAGCGGTTGGTAATTTTTTACACATTGCAGTCCATCTGCTGAGCAGGTTCTGCAAGTCTTTTTCTATTTCGGCTGTGTTTTTGCCTTCGGCTACTGTGCGAACAATAACGCCAAATCCTTTCGGTTTGATGGTTTGTACTAGTTTTTTAAGTCGGTCTTTCTCGCCTTTTTCTTCTATTTTTTGAGAAACAGAAACGCGATCGGAGAAAGGAACAAGAACAATAAAACGACCGGCAAGAGACAGCTCAGAGCTAATTCTCGGGCCTTTGGTAGATATTGGTTCTTTGACAACTTGTACTAATACAGATTGATTAGAATTGAGCACATCGGCTATGGTTCCGTCTTTATCAATCTCTTTTTCAAACTGAAAGTTTTTTAGGGAGAAATCTTTTATTTTACCTGCGCTTACAAGTTTTATGAATTTCAGTTGGGAAGCAAGATTTGGACCTAAATCGTGATAATGTAAGAAGGCATCTTTTTCGAAGCCTACGTTGACAAAAGCAGCATTTAATCCGGCAACAGGTTTTCTAATTTTGGCAATAAAAATATCGCCCACTTGAAAATTGCTTGATTCTTGTTCTTTGTGTAATTCAATTAGTTTTCCATCTTTTAATAAGGCAAAATCTACGGCTTCAGAACTAGATCGGATGATTAATTCTTTATTCACACGTTAAATTTTTATCCAAACAAATGGGTTGTCGGTTGTTGGTTGTCGGTTGTTAGAAAAAATCTATCAACTATAGCAACTATTAACTATCAACTTTTCAGTAAGGATGGATTAAACAATAATTTTAACAGGTATTGAACCCGGTGAAACGGATGATTTCAGATTTTCAGATTATTACTTTCAGATTATTTAAAATCCTATATCCTAAATCTTCCTTCTTAGATCAATCAGTCTCCATTTCAATGAACATTTAAAAAGAAAAAAGTAGTTTTAGACTACTTTTTCTTTTTGTGACGGTTAGCTCTCGCTCTTTTTTTACGTTTGTGCGTCGCTACCTTATGTCTCTTTCTTTTTTTACCACTTGGCATAGTTGGTGATTTTGTGATTAATAAATATTTTTATTTTGCTTCGTTGTTCGTTTTCACTCCTTCTACAAATACTTTTGCAGGTTTAAATGCTGGAATGTTGTGAGCAGGGATTTTTATTGTTGTATTTTTCGAAATATTTCTACCGGTTTTTTCAGCTCTTGTTTTGATAATGAAACTACCAAAACCTCTTAAGTAAACATTATCTCCAGTTTCTAATGAAGTTTTTACTTCTTCCATAAAAGATTCCACAGTGGCTTGAACATCTCCTTTTTCAAGACCTAATTTTTCTGAAATTTTTGCTACGATATCTGCTTTCGTCATTTTCTTTCTAATTTAATATATTTTTGAATTTTTTTTGAGGTTGCAAATATATGAATTTAAAAAACAATTAATCAACCTAATTCATTAAAATTTAATTACATAAACTTTTACTTTTGTTAACCAAAAATTAAACATGAATTTTACTAACTCGTTAACCAAATGGTATTTACAAAACAAGCGTGATTTGCCGTGGCGAAATACTCAAAATCCGTACTTCATTTGGTTGTCGGAAATTATGCTGCAACAAACTCGAGTGGCACAAGGAATGCCTTATTTCCTGTCGTTTACAACGGCTTTCCCTACTGTTTTTGATTTGGCCAAAGCATCCGAAGAACAAGTCCTCAAATTATGGCAAGGGTTGGGGTATTATTCTCGAGCTAGAAATTTGCACAAAACGGCTCAGTTCGTTGCTTTTGAATTGAATGGTGTTTTTCCTAATAATTACAAGGATTTATTGCAGTTAAAAGGAATTGGTGAGTATACTGCCGCTGCTATTGCTTCTTTTTCTTACCATGAAGTGGTTCCGGTTGTAGACGGAAATGTATTTCGAGTTTTGTCTCGATACTTTGATATAGAAACGGATATTGCCTCTAGCGGAGCCAAAAAGGAATTTAGCGCTTTGGCTTTGGAAGTGATCTCGAAAAAGGACCCTGCTTTATTTAACCAAGCGATTATGGAATTTGGAGCCCTACAATGTGTTCCTAAAAACCCAGATTGTTCCAGCTGTGTCTTGAATCATGGGTGCCTGGCTTTACAAAAAAAGAAAGTAGAACTTTTGCCGATTAAAGCCAAAAAGATGAAAGTAAGAAACCGTTTTTTTAACTACATCATTTTTTCGGATAATTCCAAAAATACGCTGATTCAAAAAAGAATCGATAAAGGAATTTGGCACAATCTCTATGAGTTTCCCTTGATTGAAACAGAGCAAGTAGTTGATTTTGAGTTTGTTTGTAATGAAATTTCTAAAAACCCAATGATAGAGAATGAAGTTATTTCAGTTTCAGAATGGAATTCCAAGAGTCAAATCCACAAATTATCACATCAACATTTGTACATCAAGTTTTGGAAAGTTACCGTCAGGGGATCTGTTACTAACGGAATCGATTATACTACCTTGTTAACCTTCCCTTTTCCGATAGTCATTTTTAATTTTATAGAAAAGGATTGGGAATAGTTTTTAAAAAATTACTACATTTGAATAAATTACAATACCACATAAAATGAGCGGAACGTTAAACAAAGTTATGTTAATTGGTCACCTTGGCGAAGATGTAAAGATGCATTATTTCGATGGTGGCAACTGTATAGGCCGATTCCCTTTGGCAACGAATGAAACATACATCAATAAATCTACCAACGAAAAAATCACTTCTACGGAATGGCACAATTTAGTAGTGCGAAACAAGGCCGCTGAAATTTGTGAAAAATATTTATCCAAAGGCGATAAAATTTACGTTGAAGGCCGAATCAAATCTCGACAATGGCAAACAGAAGAAGGGGTAACGAAATATACGACTGAAATTCAAGTTACTGAGTTTACTTTTTTAACAGTGAAAAAAGAAATGGAATCGACTAGAGGAGCAGCTACTTCAGATGCTAAAAACCCTAGTTTCGACACTCATGAGAATCCAATGCCAGAGAACGACATGCCGTTCTAAATTGTTTAACTAATTTTATTTCATTTGGACCCAGAGCCCAATTCTATTTTACTTTCAACACTCGACCCCAATTTACTCTTTGGTTTTATTGCCATCTTTATCTTGCTCTTCTGTTCGGCCTTAATTTCAGCTGCCGAAGTAGCTTATTTTTCTTTAACACCCAAAGATATTGATGATTGTTCTCAAGATAGTCCTACTAAAACCAAGCTGATTACCTCTTTATTAGAAAAACCTAAAAAGCTTTTAGCAACCTTATTGGTAGCAAACAATTTTATTAATATTGGTGTAGTAATATTGTTTTCGGTACTTGGGAAAAATTTATTTGCCGCAATAGCATCTCCCTTTTTGAAATTTGCGGTTGAAGTAATATTAGTAACTTTTCTAATTTTACTCTTTGGAGAAGTTTTACCAAAGATTTACGCAAGTAGAAACAATAAAAAATTCGCAAAATTTTTCGCGTATCCCTTATCAATATTAGACAAACTATTGTCGCCTATAAGCTTGCCCATGCGTTCCTTAACGGTTTTTCTACATGAAAAATTAGGGAAGCAAAAATCGAATTTTTCGGTAGATCAATTGTCTCAAGCTTTAGAACTCACTTCCTCTGACGATACTTCTCACGAAGAACAAAAAATTTTAGAAGGAATTGTTTCTTTTGGCAACACCGATACGAAACAAGTTATGAGTCCGCGAATTGATATTTTTGCTTTAGAAATTGAAGAAACATTTTCGGAGATTTTCCCTAAGATTTCTGAAAAAGGCTATTCGCGGATTCCAGTTTATCGCGAGAGTATTGATCATATTGAAGGTGTTTTGTTTGTGAAAGACTTGATTCCACATCTTCATAAAAAAGAGTTTAACTGGAAAACGTTGATTCGAGAACCTTTCTTTGTCCCAGAAAACAAAAAGCTCGACAACTTATTGAAAGATTTTCAAAGTATGAAAAGTCACTTAGCTATTGTAGTGGATGAATATGGAGGAACCTCTGGACTAGTTTCTTTGGAAGATGTTATCGAAGAAATTGTGGGGGACATCAGCGACGAATTCGATGATGAAAACATTAATTTTTCTCAAATTGATGATAAAAACTTTTTGTTTGAAGGGAAAATTAATTTAAAAGATTTTTACCGAATTATAGAAGTGGACGAAGTGTTATTTGAAGACCGTAAAGGGGAAGCCGAGACATTAGCCGGTTTCATACTCGAAATATTGGGTAATTTTCCTAAAAAAGGACAGAAAATAAATTTTGACAACTGTCGTTTTACTATTGAAACCGTCGATAAAAAACGAGTCAAACAAATAAAACTAACTCTTGAATAAACAGCGAATGCTACAAAAATTAAATGCCGCCTTATTTCTAACTTTTGTTATCGTTATGACAAGCAGCTGTAAAAGAGAAGTATTGCCCAAACCGTCCAGTCAGTTGCGGTTGGATTATCCTATAGCGAAATATGCTCATTTTGAAAATGCTTGCCCATTCTCGTTCGACATGAATGCGGCAGCCATTATTAAAGAGAAATCGGATTGCAATTTTACTATTGATTATCCCAAAATGAAAGCTACGATTTACCTTAGCTATAAACCGGTCCGCAACAATATCAACACGCTGCTCCGGGACGCTCAAAAGCTAACTTACGAGCATGTGATCAAAGCCGATGATATTTTAGCACAGCCGTTTATCAATAGAGAAAATAGCGTGTATGGCATGTTTTATAACGTCGATGGAAATGCGGCAACCAATGGTCAGTTTTATGTTACGGATAGCATCAAACACTTTATAGATTGCTCGGTTTATTTTTATGCAAAACCCAATTTCGATTCCATAATGCCAGCGGCTAGTTATGTAAAAAATGACATGCAACGATTAATGGAAAGTTTGCGTTGGAAATAATCAAGAAACTAGTGTAAAAAAAAGAGTCAAGAGCAGCGTATTATCTCGCCTCTTGACTCTTTTTTATTTTTCGTAGTTTTTTAGGCAGGATTTTTAACCGACTTAAAGTTAGATACTTTGTATGTTTTTCCGTCGGCGGTAGCTTCTACTATTTTTACTATAGAAGTTGGAGTTTGTATCGAGCTATCAAAAGAAATGGTAGCTTCTTTTTTATCGAAATCAACAGCTGCTTTTTGAACACCATCCGTTTCTGATAATTCTTTTTCAATAGTTTTTGCACAACCTATAGCACAAGTCATCCCATCGATAGTGAAGGAAGCTGTTTCTAATTTTTCTGGGTTGATAGTTGGTTTTACTCCCGAAGCGACGCTTTCTTCTTTAGGAGCAGCATCGGTTTGTTTGCATCCAATGATTGATAAAGCAATTAGAGAACAGGCAAGAATCAATTTTGAGAATTTCATAGTAATTAGCGTTAAATTTGAAAATGGAATAGTTGTTATCCATAAATATGGTACAAAAATAACTAAAAAAAGAAGGGCGGATTCATAAAATTATTACAAATTTGAAGCATTAAAAATAGTACATGAACATCAAGCAAATAAAATGGATTTTTTTAGGACTTCTAGCCTTAATTTGGGGCAGTTCGTTTATCTTAATCAAAAGAGGATTAGTTGGTCTAAATCCATATCAATTGGGCTCTTTGCGTATGATTTTTGCCGCCATTTTTTTAGCACTTATTGGATTGAAAAGCATTACAACAATCCCTGCCTACAAATGGAAATACATCGCTATTACCGCCTTATTTGGCACCTTTATACCTGCGTATCTTTTTGCTCTAGCGGAAACCAATATTGAAAGTTCGGTTACTGCAATTTTGAATTCTTTGACACCTGTCAACACGCTAATATTAGGAGCATTGGCGTTCGGATTGCAGTATAAAAGAAGTCAGATTTTAGGAGTTATTATTGGTTTTATTGGAACTACTTTGCTGATTTTTAACGGAGCCATTCACCATCCAGAACAAAATTATAATTACGCTATGTTGGCGATTATTGCTACTATTTGCTACGGCATCAATGTGAATCTGATTAAGAAATACTTGTCTGATTTGAGTCCGCTAAGTATTACCACCGGTAATTTTTTAGTGATGTTGATCCCGGCCACAATTATCTTATATTTTTCTGGTTTTTTTGAGGTCATTTATGTAGCAAAAGTGCAACGCTCTGTTGGCTTCATTCTAATTTTAGGAGTGGTTGGAACTGGAATTGCAAATATTTTATTTTTTAAACTCATTCAAATTTCTACTCCCGTTTTCGCGACAACGGTGACCTATTTGATTCCGATAGTAGCCTTTTTTTGGGGGATTTTAGATCACGAATTTTTGACGCCAGTACAATCAATTGGCGCATTTATTATTTTAATTGGGGTTTATCTTTCAAGCAAAAAGTAAAAAGGCTATCCTTTTTGACAGCCATTGTGAATTTATTTTTATTGAAAATCAGCATCTGAAACGCCTTCGTTTATTTTGACGTCAGTTGTCGTCAATAAAATTTCCATGCCGATGTTGGTAGTGGTAACATAGGGAATTTTAATGCCTTTTACTTCTCGATAGTCGCTAAAGCTTGTTGTTTGTGAAATTTGCTGGCTATTGACATCCATAGCTACAACTTCAGCCACCTTTAAACTACTTTTCACATCGTAGTAAAAAGCACGTTTTCCTTCCTTTAAAACATACACATCGGCATCATTGTATTTTTCAATACCATCCAAAACGAGACTAGTCATATCTTGTAAATCCAATTCTTCAAAAGGAACGGCGCTCGCTTTAAGAATTGCTAATTCTTCACCAGTGACTTCTTTGCGCTGTCCTTGTTGCACTAGAAAAGCACCTTTTTTATTGACCATTTGTTGCATAATACTCATGCCCATCACTTTTACGTCTCGAAACTGTTGGTGGCTAGAGGAAACTTTGGAAGTTAATTCAATTGGCGCGCCTTGAATGGTGCCTGAAGAAACCGTGTATAAAGTTTTGACGTTTTTCAAAACCGCTTCACCGCCAATGGCTTTGATGTAATTTTGCACTACCGTTTTTGCTGTAATTCCAGCTGGGAGAGCTCTTTTGTAGACGGGTTTCTCTGTTGGATTTCCATATTTATCAAAATAGAAAATTGGAATTTTTAAGTTTTCTATAGCTGGTAGAACATCCGATCCTTTCCCAACAATAATAATTCTAGCTTGGTCGACTAAGAAGTATTTGTTGGCCACTCGTAGAATATCTTCAGGAGTTACGGCATTGATGTTTTGAATGTATTTTTCGTAGAAATCCTCGGGAAGACCTTGAGTTTTAATTCGCAAAGCATAACCCGCAACAGTTTGAGGTTTCTCAATTTCCATGACGAACTGCCCAACATAACTTGCTTTGGCATTTTTCAAAGCATCCTCTGCTACTTTTTCGGTTCGGATGCGTTTGATTTCTTGGATCATTTGTACTACAGCACTATCGGTAACACTATTGCGAACTTCGGCATAGGAAATGAAGCGGGAGATGTACTTATTAGCATTAAGATTAGAACCGGTATCATAGGTCCAAGCGTGATTTTCTCTTAAATTCGACATCAAATAACCATTGTAATCTCCCCCCAAAATATAGTTGGCAACGATTACTGGGAAATAATCTTTGTCGGTCATTTTTAAAGTACTCAAATTCAACAAGGAAATTTCCGATTGCACGGCATTTGGCATGTCTACAAAATTAATTTGCGTGTATTGAACGTCTTTATTATTCGAATACGTCAAATTAGGGGCTACCGCTTTTTGCCAAGGTCCGAATTGGGTTTCAATTTGCGATTTGATTTCCTCAAATTTCACATCCCCAATAACTACTAAATAAGCATTTTCGGGAACGAAATAGGTATTGTAATAGGTATTCACATCATCCAACGTGATTGTATTCAAACTGCTTTCGCTGAGATATTCTCCATAAGGATGATTTTTCCCATAGGACAGTACATTTTCGAGACGTCGAGAAACAGTAGCCACGCTTTTTTCTGTTGCTTTTAAACTTTCCAACAATTTGGTTCGTTCTTTATCAAACTCTGCTTGTGTAAAAACGGTGTTCAAGCAGCCTTCGGCGAGCAACTCTAAGATTCTTTTTGAATATTTCGACAAACCGGTTGCTGAAGCACTAGTGGAACTGAAATTAATATTGGCACCTAAAAAATCAATTTCTTCATTGAAAGCAGTTTTGGATGTTTTTTGGGTGCCACTTCCCATCAAACTACTTGTTAAGTTAGAAACACCTTTTTTAGAGCCTTCTAAATTGGGGGCATTGTCTATAAATAAATTATAAGAAACTCTCGGTAATTTGTGATTTTCTACCACCATAACTTTAAGTCCATTTTGAAGCTCAAAGGAAGCTGGTTTTCCGATGTTGATAGTTGGTGCCTTCTGCTCTGGCTTTGGTTGTATATCATTTTGAGCTAGTAATGACCAGCAAAATAAGAAGTTAAATAAAAGAAATGCAGTATTTTTCATAAGGGGAAGTCTTAATTTTGAGATTTATCTTTGGCAGGAACGTAATCTAATAGCAATCGCTGATTTGGGTTTAAATATTTTTTAGCAACGGTTTGAATATCTTCTCGAGTAATAGAACGATAGGATTCGATATCCGTATTAATCAAATTCACATCGCCATACAGTAAATAGTAGGTTGCTAAATTTTCGGCAATTCCTTCCAAAGTATCGTTGTTGTTAACAAATTCATTTTCAATACTATTTTGCAATTTTTGAAAGTCCTTTTCGGAAATCAATTCGGTTTGTAGGATCACGATCTCATCATCAATTTCTTTTAAGATACTTTCGGTGCTGTTTTCACCTAGCGGAAGTCCGTATAAAATATACATCCCATAATCTTCTTGATTCATCGTGAACGCTCCGATTTGCAATGCCATTTTTTTATCATCAACAATCTTTTTATACAGGCGAGAGCTTTTGCCATCACTAAGTAACATAGAAATCATTTCCAACACTCTAGCGTCTTGCGTTTTCAT
>CALPUN020000016.1 GCA_943326765.2 Bifidobacterium breve
AACGAAAAAGCAATTCAAGAATGGCGTTCCGCGCCAGTGCAAGAACGGATAACGCATTCGTTAGTCAAAGGCATCGATGAGTTTATAGAAATAGATGTAGAAGAAGCTCGACAATTGGCAAAAAAACCAATCGAAGTCATCGAAATCAATTTGATGGCGGGAATGAATGTCGTAGGTGATTTGTTCGGAAGCGGAAAAATGTTTTTGCCGCAAGTGGTGAAGTCGGCACGAGTGATGAAAAAAGCAGTAGCTTATCTCTTGCCATACATAGAAGCTTCAAAACGCCCCCAAGCCCCCAAAGGGGGAATTAAATCGACTCAATATTGGCAAACCGCAAACCCACATAATTATAAATTATTAAAACAATTTTCGCTTCAAATGCGAAATCAACCAACACAAGCAGAACAACTAGTATGGAAGTCATTATCAGGAAAACAATTAGAAGGATATAAATTTAGGAGACAGCATATTATAGGGAATTATATAGCCGATTTTATTTGTCTTAAAGAAAATTTAATCATTGAAGTCGATGGTTTAATACACCAGTTGCCAGAAAATTCAGTTAATGATGATGAACGAACAAAATGGTTACATCAAGAGGGTTTTCAAGTAATTCGTTTTACAAATAATCAAATTTTATTTGAATTAGATAAAGTGCTAGAGGCTATTTTAGCAGCACTAATGGCTCCCCCTTCGGGGGCGGGGGGGGCTGGAAAAGTATTAATGGCAACCGTAAAAGGCGATGTGCACGATATTGGTAAAAATATAGTAGCCGTGGTTTTGGGTTGCAACAATTATGAAATCATCGATTTGGGTGTCATGGTGGCTCCCGAAAAAATTATAGAAACGGCCATTCGAGAAAACGTAGACATCATCGGTTTGAGCGGATTAATCACGCCATCTTTAGATGAAATGGTGTACCTCGCCAAAGAATTGGACAAACGCAATGTGAAAATTCCGATTCTGATTGGAGGCGCCACCACTTCCAGAGCCCACACAGCAGTGAAAATTGCACCCGAATACCAAGCCACCGTGATTCACGTGAACGATGCTTCTCGTGCGGTAACCGTAGCCGGAAATTTGTTAAACTCTGAGACGAAGGAAGCCTATACAACCGCAATTCGATCCGAATATGATGAATTGCGCGAAGGCTATTTGAATCGGTCTCGAGATAAAAATTTCCTCAATATCGAACAAGCGCGATCGAATAAACTAAAATTGGATTGGGAGACTTACACGCCAATCACACCAAATTTTATAGGGACACAAACCATCGAAGTGGCTATCGAAACTTTAGTTCCTTATATCGATTGGACGCCCTTTTTTAGAACTTGGGAATTGTTCGGGAAATATCCCGCCATTCTAACCGATGAAGTCGTTGGCGAACAAGCACAAAGTGTTTTCGACGATGCGCAAGAAATGTTGGCGATTATTTTAAAAGAAAACAAATTGACAGCGAAAGGGATTTACGGCATTTTTCCAGCCAATACCGTAAATGATGACGATATAGAAATTTTTTCACCAACAACCAACAACCAACAACCAACAACCAAATTCCTAACCTTACGCCAACAAGCACAAAAAACAAAAGGCGCTTTCAACATGGCATTGTCCGATTTTATTGCGCCGAAAGATTCTGGAAAGACGGATTATATGGGCGCTTTTTGTGTCACCACCGGTTTTGGAGTTGATGAGTGGGCTGCCGAATTGGAGAAAAATTTAGACGATTACAATTCGATTATGGTGAAAGCCTTAGCCGATCGTTTGGCAGAAGCGTTTGCCGAATTCTTGCACGAAAAAGTACGGAAAGAAATTTGGGGCTATGCGTCCGCCGAAAATTTATCCAAACAAGATTTGATCGAAGAAGAATACAAAGGGATTCGTCCTGCGCCAGGATATCCGGCCTGTCCCGATCACTTAGAGAAACCAACGATTTGGAAATTGCTCAATGTAGAACAAGAGATTGGTGTAAAATTAACGGAAAGCATGGCGATGTGGCCTGCCTCTTCAGTATCGGGGTATTATTTTGGAAATCCACACAGCAAGTATTTTGGCTTAGGAAAAATCAAAGAAGACCAAGTCATCGATTACGCCAAACGAAGAAACATCAGCACCGAACAAGCCACGAAATGGTTAAGCCCTAATATCGCAGATTAATTTGTTACTGGTTGTCGGATGCAAACCATCAACCAACAACCATCAACCAACAACCAAAAACATGAAAGTAACCCAACACATAGAAAACGCCAACGGAAAACCGTTATTCTCTTTCGAAATTTTACCGCCTTTAAAAGGCCAAAACATACAATCGATTTATGATAGTATTGATCCGTTGATGGAATTTAATCCGCCATTTATTGATGTAACGTACCATCGCGAAGAATATGAATTCAAAGAATTGCCGAGCGGTTTGTTGCAAAAGAAGATTGTAAAAAAACGTCCAGGAACTGTCGGAATTTGTGCTGGAGTTCAAAACAAATACAACGTAGACGCCATTCCACACATCCTGTGCGGCGGTTTTACCAAAGAGGATACCGAGAATTTACTCATCGATTTGGATTTTTTAGGGATTGATAATGTGGTCGCGCTCCGAGGCGATGCCTTGAAAACGGAAACCTATTTCAAACCGGAAAAAGAAGGCAACGAATACGCGACTGAATTGGTGACACAAATTCGGAATTTGAATCACGGAATTTACCTAGACGAAGATCTGCAAAATTCGTCCAAAACTAATTTTTGTATTGGTGTGGCAGGTTACCCCGAGAAACACATGGAAGCGCCAAGTTTGGACAGTGACATTCACTTTTTAAAACAAAAAATCAAGAACGGGGCGGAATACATCATCACACAGATGTTTTTCGACAATCAAAAATTCTTTGATTTTGTAGCCAAATGCAGAGCTGCCGGAATCACCGTTCCCATTATTCCCGGATTGAAACCGATAGCAACTAAGAAGCAGTTGAATTTAATTCCACACCGTTTCAGCCTTGAAATCCCCGATGATTTAATCATGGAAGTCGTGAAAGCCAAAGATAATGACGCCGTCAAAGAAATCGGAATCGAATGGTGTACCCAACAAAGTAAAGAATTGGTAGCCGCCGGAATTCCGGTCTTGCATTATTATTCTATGGGAAAATCCGAGAATATTAAAGCCATTGCCAAAGCCATATTCTAAAAAAGAATATATTTACCGCTTTAAAAATTGAAATGAAAACGATCTTTTGCTTTTTCTTTTTAGCGGTGACTTCCCTTGGATTCGGTCAAGAATTTAACGATGCCAATGCTATTGAATTTAACGTTCTTAAAGGAAATGTACTGCCGCATTCCCCCGAATTATACAATCTAATCACCGGACATCCCGATGGTTTTATGATTAGTTTTTCCAAAAAAACAAGGGGAAAAGAATTGTGGCACACACGCTATAATTACCCAGATTACGGGGGTTACTTTCTATACGAAGATTTTAAAAATGAAATTTTAGGAAAGAACATCGCCCTTGGCGCACATTATAATTTCTATTTTTTAAACCGACATTTGGTGTTTAAAATTGCGCAAGGGATTGCCATGACATCCCATCCGTACGACAAATTTACCAACCCCAAGAACAAAGCTTTTGGTTCGAAATACCTTGGAAACACCAATCTTTTTTTAACTTTCAAAAAAGAGAATATTGTAAATCAATTCGGAATCGAAGCAGGTTTTTTCTTTTCTCATTTTTCTAATGGCAGATTCAAATCCCCGAATACGGGAATTAATATTTACGGAATTAACGTGGGTGTTAACTATAATTTCGAGAAAATCAACTACAAGTCGCCAGATTCTATCCTCTCGCAAATGAAGTTTAGACAACCTATAAAATTCAACTTCTTACTGCGAACCGGATTTAACGAAAGCCCAACTGTTGGTAGCGGCCAAAAACCTTTTTACCACCTCGGATTTTATGCAGACAAACGCATCAACAGAAAAAGTGCACTGCAATTGGGCACCGAATTATTCCTAACCACCTCGCTGAAAGAATATATTCACTACCGATCCGTCGCTTTTCCAGACGATCATTTAGCGTACAATACCGATTACAAACAGGTTGGAGTTTTTATCGGGCATGAATTGTTCATCAATAGGATTTCCTTAGAAACACAAATCGGAGTTTATGTGTATCGCCCGTATAATTTAGACATTCCCATCTATGACCGATTGGGAATGAAATACTATATCACCGATAAAATTTTTACGGGAATTGCTGTAAAAACACATGGGTTTTTAGCAGAAGCGACAGAGTTTACATTCGGAGTCCGACTTTAATTGAATCACTATGAAAAACATTATTTTTAGTCTAGGATTGCTGCTTTTTTTTACGCAATGTGAAAAGCCATCAGATTGCATCAAAACCACCGGGCCTTTAACACTAAAGGTGTTGACCGATTTGTCTTTTGATAAAATCATCGTCAATAAAGGCATAGCCTTAGTGATTACACAAGGTCCTGATTACAAAGTAGAAATTGTTACTGGCCAAAACTTAATCAACGACATCGAAGTGAACGTTCTTAACCGAACCCTTACTCTAGAAGACAATACCAGTTGTAATTGGGTTCGAAATTACGGGCAAACCACAGTCTATGTTACCGCCCCCAACCTTACCGATATCTATTCGAAAACCGAACTCAACATCACGGCAACCACAACACTAACCTATCCCTATTTGCATTTAGTAGGCATGGATGAAACCGATGGTTACAAGGGAGTCGGAACCGGTGACTTTATTCTGAACCTTAACAATCAAATGCTGTTAGTCGAAAACAACGACGTCTCTCGCTATTTCCTCACTGGAACTACGCATAATCTAACCGTTAAATTTTACGAATACGAAGGAAAATTCATAGGGCAGAACCTGCTCGCTGATACGATTTCGATATACCATCGCGGGAGCAACGACATGTTTTTGCATCCGATCAACTCGCTCACGGGCGGTATTTACAACATTGGAAATGTGTATTGTAATAATTACCCAACAGCAGTTCCGGAGGTGGCGCAACCGTATCGAGGTAAATTATTTTTTTATTAGGAGATGCCGTTCCCATCTGAGCTAGGCCTATTATTTCTTGGTTACTTCTCGAAACAAACGTTCTAAATTTTTGGTCTTTTGTTGGATTTGTAATGTTTTCAATCCGTTGGCTTGAGCCAAATCAAAAACAGAAGCCCGCATGTCGGTATCCGTTAAAAAAGTCAATTCCCAAACCGATTCTTGTAGTTGAACATAGCTTTGGATGTTCGGCAATGCCGCTATTTTTTCCTCGGCAAGTACGCCGTCAAATTCCACTTCAATTACTTGTTCCGTAGCTTCCGAAATCAATTTGTCTAGTTTTTTGTCGGTCACAATTTTACCATTGTCAATAATAATCACGCGGTCACAAATCGCTTCTACTTCCTGCATGATGTGCGTGGATAGGAAAACCGTTTTGTCTTTCCCTACATTCTTAATCACAGAACGAATTTCAAGCAATTGATTCGGGTCTAAACCGGTGGTAGGTTCGTCTAAAATCAAAACGTCCGGATTGTGCAATAACGCATTCGCCAAGCCCACACGTTGGCGGTACCCTTTTGATAATTGTCCGATTTTTTTATGACTTTCTTTAGTTAAGCCTGTAAGAACAATCACTTCTTCAATGCGGGATTGGGCCACTTGATACACATCGGCATTGAACGCCAAATATTCTCGAACGTACAAATCCAAATACAACGGATTGTGTTCTGGTAAATACCCAATCGATTGTTGCACTTCTTTTTGTTGTGTATTCACATCAAAACCATTGACTGTTGCGGTTCCAGAATCGGCTGCTAGATAGGTCGTTAGTATTTTCATTAAGGTCGATTTTCCGGCACCATTCGGACCTAAAAAGCCCACGATTTCGCCTTTATTGATCGTAAACGACACATTGTCTAACGCTTTTTGAGCGCCATAATTTTTAGAAATAGAAGTAACTTCGATAGACATACCAGTAAAATTTGAAACAAAAGTAAGCAGAAAAAATCTTGATTAATTATATTTTTATACCAATAGTATTATTTGTGTTTTTTTTGAATTTGATTTCTATATTTACCGAAGTTCTGAGACCAATTCCAGAATAAACCTCTAAACCAATCTAGTTATAAAAAAAATCGCAAGGTCTCTTTCTTTACTTGGATTTCTCGCTCAAGCGCAGGAAAAACCTTTAATTCGAATGGAAACAATACTCGTGTCAGATAAAATGGGTGGAAGGAAAATAGTCACCATTGGAATTGCTTCGGAACCCGTATTTATCGAAAAAGAAATTAAAAAGCCAAAGCCGTCATCAGCATCATGGCCGAGCATCTTAAAATATTAGGCGAATACGAAAACAAATTGATAGCGAACCCGGCAACAAACCATCAAAATAAGCAACCATGATTACAACGGCGAAACGATTAGATTCGGTAGCAGAATACTATTTTTCTTCGAAGCTTCGAGAGGTACGACAACTCATCGCAGATGGGAAACCAATTATCAATATGGGAATCGGAAGCCCAGATTTGGCTCCTTCTCCGTCGGTGATTGAAGCCATTCAATCGGCCGTGAACGACGAACAAGCCCACCAATACCAAAGTTATCAAGGCTTACCTGAATTGCGCAGCGGAATCGCTTCTTTTTATCAAAATAATTTTGGGGTGGCATTAAATCCGAACACCGAAATCTTACCTTTGATGGGTTCAAAAGAAGGAATCATGCACTTGTCGTTAGCTTTTTTAAACGAAGGAGATCACGTTTTGATTCCAAATCCAGGGTATCCGACTTATTCTTCGGTAACGAAATTGGTAGGAGCGGAGCCGGTTTTCTATGATTTAAAAGAAGCTAACAATTGGGAACCCGATTTTGAAGCGTTAGAAAAACTCGATGTATCGAAGGTGAAATTGATGTGGGTTTCCTATCCGCACATGCCATCGGGCGCGATAGGCAGTGTAGCGTTATTCGAAAAATTGATTGCCTTTGCACTAAAACATCAAATTTTACTGGTTAATGACAATCCCTATAGTTTTGTTTTGAATGACAATCCCATATCACTTTTGCAAGTAGAAGGAGCGAAAGAGGTGGCTTTAGAACTGAATTCCCTTTCTAAAACTTTTAATATGGCGGGCTGGCGTGTTGGAATGGTTTCCGGAAAGGCAACTTACCTAGACGCAGTTCTAAAAGTCAAGAGCAATATGGATAGCGGCATGTTTTACGGCATTCAAAAAGGTGCGATTGAAGCATTGAAATTAGATGTTTCATGGTTCAAAGAACTAAACCAAATCTACGCAAGACGAAGAGCACTCACATTTGAATTAGCCCGAAAACTAAAATGCACTTTCGATGAAAAGGCCGTAGGTTTGTTTGTTTGGGCGAAGTTGCCCGACGGAATTACGTCTTCGGAAAAATTTATTGACAGCATTTTATACGAACAACATCTTTTTATTACGCCAGGAACTATTTTTGGCAGCAACGGCGAAGGATATATTCGGTTCTCCCTTTGCGTTAAAGAAGAAAAAATACAAGAAGCCATCGGCCGATTTGATAACTAATTGTTGACTGGAAGTTTAGGTTTTTTTAAAACCAACAACCAACAACCCACAACTAACAATCATGAACATATACATCGTCGGAATAGGATTAATAGGAGGTTCGATAGCCTTAGACAGCAAAGCCAAAGATGCGCAAGTGAGAATCTTTGGAATCGATTCCAATGAAATGCACTTGGACGAAGCGCTGCGTTTGGGAATCATTGATGAAAAGGCAACGTACGAAAATTTACATCAAGCCGATATCGTAATTTTAGCAACACCAGTCGATGTCAGTCTCGAAATTGCGCCTATGGTTTTGGATAAAATTGGAGAAGACACCATCGTTTTTGATGTGGGTTCTACCAAATTACCCATTTGTGAAGTGTTAGCCAATCATCCGAATCGAAAAAATTTCATGGCGACCCATCCCATTGCAGGCACTGAATTTTCTGGTCCTTCGGCAGCGATTCTCTCGCTTTTTGAAGGTAAAACGAACATCATTTGTGAAGTAGAAAAAACAACGTTCAAATTACAAGAAAAAGCGTTGGACTTGTTTCAAAATTTAGGGATGCGCATTCGGTATATGAATCCGAAATCGCACGACAAACACATCGCTTATGTATCGCATTTGTCGCACATCAGTTCGTTTATGTTAGGAAAAACGGTTGTTGAAAAAGCAAAAGACGAAACGGATATTTTTGATATGGCGGGAAGCGGATTTGAAAGCACCGTGCGTTTGGCAAAAAGCTCTCCAGCGATGTGGACGCCCATTTTCAAACAAAATAAAAAGCAAGTCGTAAAATCATTAGAAGAATATATTTTAAATTTATCTAAATTTAAAGAGCTCTTGGAAAGCGATAATTATGAGTCGGTTTTTAACGAAATGCAAAGCGTCAATAAAATTAAAGAAATATTAAACGGAATGAAAAAATAGCGGCTACTAAGAACTGGAGTTCAATCTAGCATATTATTATTTTTTCGAATAACAAAATCCATGAAAAACAACAAAGCAATGGGAACCTGGTTAGACGATTTCAAATTAACCCATCCTTTGGTAATCGCAGGACCTTGTAGCGCTGAAACGGAAGAGCAAGTGTTGAGAATCGCACACGAACTTAAAAATTCGGATGTGAGTATTTTTCGCGCCGGAATTTGGAAACCTAGAACACGCCCGGGCGGATTTGAAGGCGTAGGCGCCATAGGTTTAAAATGGCTACAAAAAGCCAAAGCAGAAACAGGGTTGTTAATGGCTACCGAAGTTGCCAATGCAGCACATGTGAAACTCGCCCTCGAGCACGGTATCGACGTTTTGTGGATTGGAGCGCGAACTACGGTGAACCCGTTTGCGGTGCAAGAAATTGCCGATGCGTTACAAAATACCGATAAAATTGTATTGGTAAAAAATCCAGTTAACCCAGATTTGGCTTTATGGATTGGTGGCGTCGAGCGCTTGCACAATGCGGGAATCAAAAAGTTAGGCGTGATTCACAGAGGCTTTTCCACGTATGAAAAAACGAAATACCGCAATATTCCAGAATGGCAATTGGCGATTGAATTGCAAAGTCGCTTTCCGGATTTGCCTTTAATTTGCGATCCGTCGCACATTACCGGAAGACGCGATATGATTCAAGAAGTGTCGCAACAAGCATTGGATTTGAATTACGACGGACTAATGATCGAAACCCATTGTGACCCGGATAATGCATGGAGCGATGCTGCCCAACAAGTAACGCCAACGGTTTTAAAACAAATTTTCGTAGACCTTCGTATTCGAAAAATGTTTACCGAAGAAGACGATTTTAACACCAAAATGATAAAACTTCGTGCTGATATCGACATTGCCGACAGCAAGCTTTTGGATATTTTAGGCAAGCGAATGAAAGTTGCCGATCAAATTGGAGTTTTGAAAAAAGAGAAGAATGTGGCCGTATTGCAAAACAAACGTTGGAATGAAATTTTAGAAAAAATGATTTTAGACGGCGATGAGAAGGGGTTGAGTGAAGAATTTATTTTGAAATTATTCAAAGCCATCCACCAGGAAAGTATCGGACATCAAGAGCGAGTTATTAATTCGTAAGTTTGACATTGGATTTACGAAGGGAAACTCACAGGATTGCCTTCTAAGTCGATGAAACTTTCTACCTTTGCCTAATCGTAAATCGAATATCGTAAATCAAAAATGACAGGACTTGTTTATAAATCTACCGGAAGTTGGTACACCGTAAAATCCGAAGACGGAACGTTTATGGAATGCCGTATGAAAGGGAAATTCCGTATAAAAGGAATTAAAAGCACCAACCCGATTGCGGTGGGTGATATCGTAGATTATGAACTGGAAGAGTCTTCAGATACAACTACAGGAACGATTTATCACATTCACGAACGAAAAAATTATATCGTTCGGAAGTCGGTGAATTTGTCACATCAAATGCACATTATTGCTTCCAATGTCGATTATGTTTTTTTATTAATCACTATTAACAATCCACCAACCACCACCAATTTCATTGATAGATTTCTAGTTACCGCCGAGGCGTATGGCATTGAAACGATTTTGGTTTTTAATAAAATTGACACTTTTGATGAAGCTACGTTAGACGAACAATTGTATTTGCAACATATTTATCAAGAAATTGGATACCAATGCCTCCGAGTTTCGGCAAAAGAAAACAAAGGGATCGAAGAACTAAAGCAAATGATGATTGGAAAAGTGAGTATGTTCTCCGGCCATTCCGGCGTGGGGAAATCAACATTAGTGAATGCGATGGAACCGAGTTTGCATTTGAAAACCAAAACCATTTCGGAACAAAGCAAACAAGGGCAACACACCACGACCTTTGCGGAAATGTTTGATTTGAGTTTTGGAGCTAGAATTATCGATACACCAGGAATCAAAGGTTTTGGAATTGTCGATTTAGAAAAAGAGGACATTAGCGGCTATTTTCCGGAGTTTTTTAAGTTGAAAGACCAATGCAAATTCAACAATTGTTTGCACAAAGACGAACCAAATTGTGCTATCAAGAAAGCTTTAGAAAACGATCAAATTTCGTGGTCGCGGTATAAAAATTACCTTCACATTTTAGAAGGTGATGATGAAAATTACCGCACGGATCTTTACAATGAAGACCGAATTGCTAGCGACGAAACCCGTAAATAGTAGTTATTAGATGAAAGTTGTTATCCAAAGAGTTTCTCAAGCTTCCGTAACTATTGCTAGTGAAGTGGTAGCTGATATTCAAAGTGGACTTCTTGTTTTAGTTGGAATTGTAGACGACGATTCTTCAGAAGACATCGTTTGGTTGGCTAATAAAATTTGCAACCTCCGCATTTTTGATGATGAAAATCACGTCATGAATCGTTCCCTTCTAGAACAAAATGGAGACGTCATTGTGGTGAGTCAATTTACCTTGCACGCCTCGACAAAAAAAGGCAACCGACCTTCTTATATTAAAGCAGCAAAACCCGATGTTGCGATTCCACTTTATGAAAAATTTATATCCGAATTGGAAGGCGCTTTGGGCAAGAAAATACAAACGGGACAATTTGGTGCTGATATGAAAGTAGCGTTGATAAATGATGGGCCTGTTACTATAATTATGGATTCTAAAAATAAAGAATAATGGATTTAAAAAATTCCCAACTCGAAGTCGATACCTGGATCAAAAATCACGGCGTGCGCTATTTCAACGAATTGACTAACATGGCGCAACTCACCGAAGAAGTAGGAGAAGTGGCGCGAATTATAGCCCGACGCTACGGAGAACAATCCGAAAAAGAATCGGATAAAAACAAAGATCTCGGAGAAGAATTGGCCGATGTAGTTTTCGTCGTACTATGTTTAGCCAACCAAACCGGAATTGACTTGCAAGCAGCATTCGACCAAAAAATGGATTTAAAAACCAATCGCGATCACGATCGGCATCACAATAACGAAAAGCTAAAATAGTGGAAGTTGCAGTACAGCTTTCAGCTATAAGATCAGGTTCGGCAATCGCGATTAGCGGCTCCAAATCGGAAACCAATCGGCTGTTGTTACTGCAGGCTTTGTATCCGAATATCCAGCTTCAAAACACTTCGAACTCGGATGATTCCCTAGTCATGGAAAAAGCACTTTCTAGTTCTGAAGAAACGATCAACATTCACCACGCCGGAACCGCAATGCGATTTCTTACCGCTTATTTTGCAGCACAAGAAGGAAGAACTGTTGTGCTGACAGGCTCTTCCCGAATGAAAGAACGCCCCATTTCAATTTTAGTAGAGGCGCTAAGACAACTGGGCGCCAAAATAGAATACTTAGAAAACGAAGGTTTTCCACCCCTAAAAATCACAGGTCAAAAAATCACCGCCAGTAAAGTGGCTTTGCAAGCCAATGTTAGTAGCCAATATATTTCAGCGCTATTGTTAATCGCTTCCAAATTGGAAAACGGAATTGAAATTACATTAGAAGGACCGCTAACGTCTATTCCTTACATCAACATGACGCTAGCATTACTTCAAGAAATCGGAATCGAAACGGCGTTTGAAGGAAATACAATTAGAGTAAAACCATCAACAAACCACCAACCAATAACACTAACCGTAGAAAGTGATTGGTCGTCAGCATCCTATTTTTATTCCATAGTAGCCTTGTCTGAAGTAGGAACAACCATAAGATTATCCAGCTACAAAAAAAACAGTTTGCAAGGCGACAGCGCGTTAGTAACTCTTTATGAAAATTTCGGAGTAACCACCACTTTCGACGGGAACACCATTTGCTTAACAAAAACCTACAACGTTCAACCTACACCCTACACCCTTCAACTCAACAACACTCCCGATATAGCACAAACCATCGCCGTAACTTGTCTCGGACTCGGACTCGGCTGTCATTTATCAGGATTGCATACGCTAAAAATTAAGGAAACCGATCGGCTGGAAGCGCTGCAAATGGAATTGACAAAACTAGGCGCTGAGGTTACTGTCACAGAGGATACTTTGACTTTAAAAGCAACAACATCCATCCCTTCAAATGTAAAAATAGGAACCTATACCGACCACCGAATGGCCATGGCTTTTGCTCCTTTGGCATTAAAAGTACCGATTGTAATTAAAGATGCCGAAGTAGTTTCGAAATCGTATCCCAACTTTTGGAGCGACCTTAAAGCGGTTGGATTTCAAATTTCATAGAAGGTAGCAGAAAGCGCGTCAACTCATTGTTAGGGAGCGCCGCTATTGACATTTCGAAAATAAACCCCAAAACACTTGACAACGCCTATCCAACAACCGTATATTTGCACCCTATAAAATTATACTATGAAATTATCCCATTTTCAATTCAATTTGCCCAAAGAACTTCTTGCCGAATTTCCAGCCGAAAACAGAGACGAATCGCGTTTGATGGTAATCAATCGTGAGAAAAAAACTATCGAACACAAAATGTTCAAAGACGTAATCGATTATTTCGGTGACGGCGATGTTTTGGTCTTAAACAATACCAAAGTTTTTCCAGCGCGTTTATACGGGAACAAAGAAAAAACAGGCGCTAGAATTGAAGTATTCTTGTTGCGAGAATTGAACTCAGAACAACGCCTTTGGGATGTTTTGGTTGACCCAGCTCGTAAGATCAGAATCGGGAATAAATTGTATTTCGGAGATGATGATTCCTTAGTGGCTGAGGTAATCGACAATACCACTTCTCGTGGAAGAACCCTTCGTTTTCTTTACGACGGTTCCTACGATGAATTTAGAAACAAATTAACGGAACTTGGAGAAACTCCCATTCCAAAATACATCAACCGCGAAGTAACTCCAGAAGATGCCGAGCGTTACCAAACCATTTACGCGAAAAACGAAGGAGCCGTAGCCGCACCAACTGCCGGGTTGCATTTCTCAAAACACTTGCTAAAACGTTTGGAAATTAAAGGAATCAAATTTGCCGAAGTCACTCTTCACGTAGGTTTGGGAACCTTTAATCCCGTAGAAGTAGAAGATTTGTCGAAACACAAAATGGATTCCGAAGAACTCATCATCAATCAAGAAGCGTGCGACATCGTCAATACCGCTAAAATCAATAAAAAACGGATTTGTGCTGTGGGAACTACGTCGATGCGCGCTGTTGAAAGCTCCGTGTCATCCGCAAAAACATTAAATCCATTCGAAGGCTGGACAAACAAATTCATTTTTCCACCCTACGACTTTAGTGTGCCGAACTGCATGATTACCAATTTTCACACACCAAAATCTACCTTGCTGATGATGGTTTCTGCATTCTGCGGTCACGATTTAATGAAAAAAGCCTACGAAGAAGCCATTAAAGAAGGCTACCGTTTTTATTCTTACGGCGATGCCATGTTGATTATTTAATCTGAACTCGTTTCAGATTCTTAGTATATTAAAAAAAATCCCGTCAATTTGACGGGATTTTTTAGTTAACCCAAAAGAGCACAATTTAATTCGTTCAAAGCGTTGAAATCCGTAGGAAGCTTTTCTTAATAATTTTTTGGGCGTGCCCACAAAGGTCAGGCTATTGGGTACGATTTATTTCAAATCTGAGATTCATCATTTTTTTCTACATTTACAGGCAATAAAAACCACCTCATGACTTTTCAAAATACCAAAGCATTCGCACAAGAACTCGACCGTCAAGATCCTCTTCGAAAGTACAAATCCGAATTTATTTTCCCAAAACACAACGGGAAAGAGGTGATTTATTTCACCGGAAATTCCCTCGGATTGCAACCCAAAAGAACCAAGTCTTATGTAGACGAAGTGATGAATGATTGGGCAAATTTGGCGGTCGAAGGTCATTTTTATGCCGAAAAACCTTGGTGGGATTACCACGAACGTTTTGCGAATCCTTTGAGTAAAATTGTCGGTGCCAAACCTTCAGAAGTTACCGTAATGAATACCCTAACGGTGAATTTGCATTTGCTAATGGTATCGTTTTACCGTCCTACAAAATCAAGATACAAAATCATTTGCGAAGAAAAAGCCTTTCCTTCGGATCAATATATGTTTCAAAGTCAGGTGGGTTTTCACGGTTATAAACCCGAAGATGCTATCGTTGCCATCAAACGTCGTGAAGGTGAACACAACATTCGCTTGGAAGATGTCTTAGCTAAAATTGAAGAAGTTGGTCCCGAGTTGGCTTTGGTGTTAATCGGCGGAGTCAATTATTATACCGGACAAGTGTTCGATATCAAATCCATAACTGCGGCGGGGCATCAAGCTGGGGCCATTGTCGGTTGGGATTTGGCGCATGCTGCTGGAAATATCAAATTAGAATTGCACGATTGGAATGTAGATTTTGCTTGTTGGTGCAGCTACAAATACATGAACTCAGGACCAGGGAATGCATCGGGTTGTTTCATTCATGAAAAACACCACAATGACGATTCGCTACCAAGATTCGCGGGTTGGTGGGGACACAATAAAGAGCGTCGTTTTAAAATGGAACCTAATTTCGAACCCGTTCATGGCGCTGACGGTTGGCAAATCAGTAATTTACCCATTCTATCACTAGCGCCTTATTTAGCATCAGTAGAATTGTTTGCTGAGGTGGGCATGGAGGCTTTAATAACCAAACGAAATCAAATTACGGGCTACCTCGAATTTATTCTGCACGAAATTGATAACGAAGTTGATAGCGTATTTGAGATTATTACGCCTACAAATCCAGAAGAACGAGCGTCGCAATTGTCGGTTTTCTTCCATGGTCAGGGTCGGCCGTTATTTGAATACCTTATGAATAATGGAGTGGTGACCGATTGGAGAGAGCCTAATGTGATTCGCTTTGCACCGGTGCCTTTGTACTGTTCTTTCGAAGACATGTATGACTTTGGTCAAATCTTGAAAGCGGGTATTTTAGGTAAAATCTAACTTTTTTGCAGTTCGATCATACCAATTCAAGCATCGGAATTTCAATGGACAACAATTCTTTTTTATAGTCTTGGAGCTTTGCAAAAATGGTGTTTTTGGTCGATTCGAAAAAAGGGGTAATCGTTAATATAGTTTCGTAATACACAATTCCTTCTAACAGATTGTTTTTAAAAGAATTCCATTTTTTGATTTGAGCGACGGCTATTGTTTCGGTCATATCATCAATTTCTAATTTCAAATAGTCAACATACATTTTCAATTCTTTAACGAAGAGATTTGGACGATTCGCGACCGTCATGACATTGGTATTGCCATAAATGTGTTGTGTCATTTCGGATAAGGAAATCTCTTTATCGAAATACGCCAAATTGGGGCCTGGACAAATGACAACACCTTGATCTTGCCCTTTAATTTCAATGCCGTTTTCTAGATATGAGGCATTGGCCAAACCAACACAAAGGCATGATTTTTCGGTAATTTTCTGTTGCAATTTCGAATAAATAGCTGGGGAAAGCGTTGCTTTTTTAGCGACTAATTCTTCCAATTTAATGTCTTGGTATTTTTTAGAAGCCGTGCATGTTCCTTTGATATCGAATTCTTTACTCAACGCTAATAGTTTTTTAGGACAAGAACTTCCCGCCTTGTTTTCTAAAATGCGCTTTTCTTTTAAGAATTGGTTTGACGTTCCTTTAACAGTATTGAATGGAATTCCAAGGGGCGAAATATGACTCAAATAAAAATCAGTTTCTTGGGCTTTGGCTAATAATGCTCGGGTCGCAATATCTACAGAAGTGGCCTCGGGAACCAATAAAAATGGCGAACCCCAACCCACGGTATTCAATTGATAGTGATTCAGTAAAAATTCGTGTTCTTCCGCGGTGCCAACGCCACCTTGCGCCGTAATTTGCAAAGGCAATGGTTGCTCTGGAACTGGAATTTCTTTTTGGTGTAGTGCTTTTGTGAATAATTCATGAGCCGATTGAATCAATTGTTCTTTCTTTTGCTTGAATTCCTCTAATATAGGTCCTAATAAAAATCCGTCGGTTGCAAAGGCATGTCCGCCACAATTCAAACCCGATTCAATTCGGTATTCCGAAACCCAAAGTCCTTTCTTCGCTAAGAAATTTCCTTGAATCATCGCAGATCGAAAGTCGCTGACTTTAAGAATAATTTTCTTTTTTAAATTTTGATTGGCATCCGGGAAAAAGTCTTTGAAATTCTCAAAATAACTGTATAATCTCGGGTTCATACCTGCCGAAAGCACCACAGAAGATTCCAGCCTACTGTTGGCAAATCCCCGAAGTGCTGCATGAGCATCATTGAATTCAACGGGTAATGCTTCGTCTTTAATGAAATTGTCTTTATCAACTTTGGTCATTATATTGACATCAATGGCACCGGCTTTTAGATGTTCTTCTAAGAATTTGATCGCATTTTCTTTGATTAAATTTCCGTCTGAAATTAGGTGTTGCAATCCAATTTTAAAATCCGATTGGTTGGGCAACATCGCAATATATTTCTCTAAAGTTTGTTTGTTTTCAGACAATTCTGTTTTAAAGTTTTCTAGTTTTTCTTTGACGATTTGGTCTACTAAATTCAGGTAGTGCGTAATGCGCTTGGCTCTAAAATCGGCCATTTTATTGGTAATTTCATCATACGGAATTTTGAATTTTGTACTGTAAAACACGTTCATTTTTTCAATAAGCTCATCGTCGGTGATTGAAATTACAGAAGAAATTCCGTAGTGCGCCACTCGTATCGGGCTGTCAATAGTATATGCTAATCCCATTACTGGAATGTGAAACGAATGGATCGGTTTTGGTGGAGTCATTTATAACGAATTTATTAATCCACAAAGATTGGGTAAGGAATTGAATAAAAAACTGATAAATGTCATCTCAAATTTTTTTCAGTGTTATTTAACTTTTGGCTTTTACGCTGTTTTATTTTGTAATGTATCGAGAGCGAGTATCTTTGCGTTTCAATGGTCAGATTCAAACTTGGAGTTTTTGTAAAGAAAGGTCTCTAATTTAATTTGATAGTAAAGAATGTTCTATCGTCCATAATTCAATATAAAAATGAACAAACAAGAAAAAATAAAAAACTTCGATCCTTCGCAACCAGGATTAGCAGAGGAGAGTATTTTCGGATTGCCTTTTACAGCCGAAGAAAGTGAAATTATTATCATTCCAGTTCCGTGGGAAGTTACCGTGAGTTACGGATCGGGAGCATCTAACGGACCAGAAGCAATCTTGGAGGCTTCTTTTCAAGTGGATTTGCATCATCAAGAATTTCCCGACCTATGGAAATTGGGTATTTATTTGGATTTAAACGAGAAAACTGCCATTTGGGGAAACAACAGCGACAAATTTAAAGGTTTGGCACAGCCTATTATTGCTGCTTTGGAAAGTGGAGAAGTCATCGAAAGGCATCCCGCATTGCAATCTGATTTGGATAAAATTAATAAAGTCTGCAAAGAGTTAAAAGATGAAATAAAAGAACGCGTTTTGTATTGGACTAAAAAAGGGAAGAAAGTAGCCTTGTTAGGAGGCGATCACTCAACACCACTGGGTTATTACGAAGCGTTAGCCACGCAACACGATTCGTTTGGAATTTTACATCTTGATGCTCATATGGATTTGCGAATGGCGTATGAAGGCTTTACATATTCTCACGCCTCAATAATGTATAATGCCTTGCAGTTGCCTCAAATTACGAAAATTGTACAAATCGGAATTCGAGATTTTTGCAAACAAGAAGTAGAAACCGTCAAGGAGCAAGGCGGCAGAGTACTAGTTCATACCGATACGGATATGAAAGCCGAAACATTTAAAGGAGTTACCTGGGCACAACAGTGTGATGAAATCATTGCTTCATTGCCTCAAAAAGTGACGATTAGTTTTGATGTTGACGGAATGTATTCTTGGTATTGCCCGAATACAGGAACGCCAGTTCCGGGGGGATTCTCCTACGAACAAGCCACTTATTTATTGAGTAAATTGGCTGATAGCGGAAAAGAAATCATAGGTTTCGATTTGGTGGAAGTAGCTCCAGGCGATACCGATTGGGATGGAAATGTAGGCGCTAGAATGTTGTACCACATGTGCGGCGTTTTTGCAAAAAATAACGGAATGGATGTTGGGGAAAAGATCGCATTCTTGAAATAGTAAAATGATTTTATTGTAAATAAAATTACGCCCTTAAGAGTTTCGGAAGACAAGGAAGAATTAGGGTTGGATATTACACAACTTGGCGAATATTTGTAAAAGGATTTCTAACTATTTTGCCATTTGAGTTTTAGGTTTTATTTCTCCGACATTTTTCGCTGCAATATTTTACACTTTCCCAGTTTTTAGACCATTTTTTCCGCCATGAAAAAGGCAAATCACAAGTAAGGCATTTTTTTTCGGGAAGATTTTCTTTTTTGTGAGGCATTATTTTGGAAACGATTTGGTGGGAACATTAGGGCGTGCATATTCAAAACGATCCAATAGCTGCGGCAAACAATACCCGTCTAAGCCGTTTAAAGAAACAACCTTTCCTTTCTCGAGTTGAAGCCACCCGTCTTTGTGCTGCAATTCCTCATTAAAAAAAACATCTTCAATGGAAGCAATAATGTGAATCGTATCATTTTCCTTTATGTAATATTCATTCAAATATTTGCAGTGCAATTGCACCGGACATCCTTTTACAAAAGGAATTCGTAGATCCAATTTGTATTCTTCTTCTAAAGTCGTTTTATCAAATTCTGAGACCGATGCTTCATAGCTGGCAGATGTATGATGGGCATCCGAAATCTGTTCCGCCGTGATGTGATTGATTGAGAAATAACCAGTTTCTTTAATGTTTTTATAGGTGTCTCGCACCACCGTTGTTGGTCGGAGGATGAATCCAATCAAACCCGGATTGCTTCCCAAATGCGTGACGCTACTAAAAATGGCTACGTTAGCAATGCCGTCGGTAGATTTCGTAGCAATTAAATTGGCCGATTTGTATCCCGTACAAGAATTGATGAAATTCAGACGTTCAATTTTTTCCATTTGAGAAATGACGTCTCTAGAAATGTGTTTCATGGTTGTCTATTTATAAACAAAGGTAGTTTGTTTCACAAAATATGCAATTTAATAAACAAAATAATCGTAACGGGGAATTGCGTTAGGGATTGCAGTGAAAATCTCCCGATTGCCAAAGCGTCTTTTGGAAGGCAACATTTTCATAATCGGGAATTGCAACGCAAAGCCCGCCCGAAGGGAACGCCCAAAAAGACTTTGAAATAATACTTCGATTTATCCCATTGCGTCAGATAATTATTTATTTTTGCTTCCTTATCCTATAAGATTCTTTCTTCATGCACGCATCTAAAAAAATTGCTATCGTTGGCTCCGGATTAGTGGGCTCTTTGTTAGCAATTTACCTCAAAAAAGCAGGACATACCGTTCATGTCTTTGATCGAAGTCCAGACATTCGCCAAATTGAATTCTCTGGGCGCTCCATCAATTTAGTCATGTCGAATCGAGGTTGGAAAGCATTGGAAGATATCGGACTCGACGACGAAATTCGAAAAATCGGAATTCCTGTTGACAAGCGTGCCATTCACTTGCCCAATCATCCTTTGAATTACCAATACTACGGCAAAGAAGGCGAAGCTATTTTCTCTTTACCGCGTGGCGTTTTGAATCGGAAAATGATTGATCTAGCCGAAGCGGCTGGGGTGGAGTTTTTCTTCGAACACAAAATTTGGGATGTGACTTTAGCCGATGCGACGTTACATATCGGAGAAACCGAACGCGGCGAATGGAAAGAACTGCAATACGATGTAGTCTTTGGTTCGGACGGCGCATTCTCGAGAGTCCGCCACCGTATGCAACGCCAAAGTATGTTCGACTATTCCCAAGAGTTTTTAAAAATTGGGTATAAAGAATTGCACATTCCGGCGAACGAAGATGGTTCGCACAAATTGGATAAAAATTCCCTACACATTTGGCCTCGCGGCGAATACATGTTGATGGCTTTGGCCAATATCGACGGCAGTTTTACTTGTACACTATTCATGCCGCACGAAGGGGAGAATTCTTTCGAAAAGCTAAAAGATAAAGAAACGTTAGAAGCCTTTTTCGCAACGCATTTCCCCGATACTAAAGAAGTAATTCCCGATTTAGTGGAAGATTTTTTTAAAAACCCAACCAGTTTCTTAGTGACAATGAAGTGTTTTCCGTGGACTTATGAAGATAAGGTGGCTTTAATTGGCGATGCTTGTCATGCGATTGTGCCGTTTTACGGACACGGAATGAACGCTGGTTTCGAAGATATTACCATAGTACACCAACTCATGGAGCAGTATGGCGACGATTGGAAAACCATTTTTTCGGAATATCAAAAGTCGCGCAAACCTAATGCCGATGCGATTGCCGAATTGTCTTACCGCAATTTTATGGAAATGAGTTCTAAAACCGCCGACGAGAAATTCTTGTTACAAAAGAAAATCGAAAAGTGGTTCTCCGAAAAACATCCCGACAAATGGTTGCCGTTGTACAGCCGCGTGACGTTTAGTTTGCGCCCGTATTCTGAAGCATTGGCACTCGGGAATCAACAAAATGGCATCATGGACCAAGTCATGAAAATCAAGGACATCGAGACCCTTTGGAACAGCGACTTTGTAGAAAATAAGATGCTCGATTTATTGGGATAATTTACCGCAAAGGGAGTAAAGTTCCTCTATATTTTAGATTTTTTCAGGAGCTATTCCGGCTGTCCATTCTATCTTTTGCGCCGAAACCCGGCACAAAAGGATGCCATTGCCATCCGGGCTAGAATTCGCAACAACCCATAGCGATCTTTACGGTTTTATATTTCACAAATCCTTAGCGAACCTATTGGTAAAATCAGTCCTCCCGATGCACCTTACTAAAATCAAAAGCCGGTTGGCAAATAGCAATATACTCGCACGGTTCGGCAAACGGATTGGAATATTGAACCCGAGTATTTTTATCAATTTTAATGGATTGTCCCGTTTCTAAAACCACGGTTTCCCCATCAATAATAAATTGCTTTTTCCCAGAAATGACATAGGTATATTCGTCAAACTCGGGCGTTTGAAAAGGCTCGTTCCAATGCGGAGGCGCAATCATGTGGGCGATTGATATGGCGGGGTTGTTTGTAGCGGCTATTCCGTGATGTTCTTCAATAAGTTTTCCGTCTGTTGTAGGGACTACAAAGGGCGTTTTTTGAATTTGAAATTTTTTCATGTTTATTTTTTTTAAAGGGGTTTTTCAAATCTATTGTTTTCACTAACTTGTATTTCCAGGTAAATTAATTTCTAACCTATTTCCAGGAACCGTCAGTTTCTTTCTTCCAAACGGTATGAAAACAGCTATTGCGGCATTCGATTTTCCTAAAGAATCCGTCACAGTTCATGAATGGTTCCAGTAAGTAAAACCCAAAGTACCGTCTTTGAAACGGAAACAAAATTAGGCAACCAAGAGACTTTGCGTTTCACAAATTTAGAAGGGACATTATAAAAAACAAGAGTCAATTCCTTAACCGAATTGGGGTTGTTTTTAAGATTAGTATACTATAGTCTGCGATTGCTACGTTAAAGTAAGAATGATTGTTCAAAAAGCGGTAAAAAAAATGATTTAAACGGCTTTTTTGAAATAAAAATAATCGAAAAAAATAGAAGTGATGACCTTAAATTAATTATATTATAATTAAATTAAAAAAAGTTTTTTTATTACAACTAAAAAATTAAATTTGCTCCTATTTCAAGTTAATTTACAACTAAAACTAATAATTTATTAAAACTATTAAAATTAAAAAAAATGGCAAACGTTAAAAAAGAAAGCAGTTCAAACGCAGGAGGAATTTTTACTGGACTCGTTATTGTAGCATGTATTTTTGTGGGATTCTTGATTTGGAATTTCATCATGGGTAATGGTTCAAATTTTGAAGGAGGAGTTAACACAGGAAGCCCATTGAAAGGAAATTATTTAGCAATGGTTTACAAAGGAGGTCCAATTGTTCCTGTTTTGATGGGATTGTTATTAATGGTAGTTGTTTTCTCATTTGAAAGATATTTTGTAATTACTAAAGCAACTGGTAAAGGAAATTTAGATCAGTTCATGAAAAGTGTTCAAACAAGTATCAAAGGAGGCCATATTGAAGAAGCTATTGCCGCTTGCGACAAACAAGAAGGTTCCGTTGCCAATGCAATCCGATCAGCGTTAGTGAAATACCAAGACGTTAAAAAAGAAGGATTTAATAGCGAAGAAGCTGCAGAAACAATCCATAAAGAAATTTAAGAAGCTACTTCATTGGAAATGCCAATGTTAGAAAAACACATGACTATTTTATCTACTTTAGTTTCTTTAGGAACTCTTGCCGGATTATTAGGAACTGTAACAGGGATGATTAAAGCATTTGCTGGATTAGCAGGTGGCGGTGGAGCAGATTCTGCAGAACTAGCCAACGGTATTTCGGAAGCATTAATCAATACCGCTACGGGAATCTCAACTTCTGCATTAGCAATTATTTGTTATAATTTCTTTACTTCAAAAATCGATAGCTTAACCTATGCCATTGATGAAGCAGGTACTACAATTGTAAATACATACAGACACTTCAGAGGTAGCTTGAAACAATAATTTTTTGATATTTATTATCAATAATACTATATAAAATAATGGCTATAAAAATGAAAAAAAAGTCAACATCTACCGATATGACGGCGATGTGTGACGTTGCATTCCTTTTGCTGACCTTCTTTATTTTGACTGCTACTGCTAAAGCACCGGAAGTTTTGCCGGTTGATACGCCCAAGTCTACTGTGCAAACAAAATTGCCAGAGAAAAATTTAGCTACATTAACAGTAGGTAAAGGGAAAGTGTTTTTTGACATCAAAGGAAAAGATGTTCGTGTAAGAACTCTGGAATTGATGAGTAACAAATACAATGTCAAGTTTTCCGATGAGGATCAAAATAAATTTGCGGTTATGGAAAGTTTTGGCGTGCCAATTCAAAGCCTTAAGCAAATTCTAGATATGAAGCCGGCAGATAGAAGCAAAGCGGGGCAGCCCGGAATTCCTAAGGATTCTCTTGATAATCAATTGGCCGACTGGATTCAGAATGCGCGAATTGCTAATATTGAGTTGCGCGACAAAGAATTGGAAATCGCTATTAAAGGGGATGAAAAAGAGGAATATCCAGTAATCAAAAGAGTGATGGATATTTTGCAAGATCAAAAAATCAATAGCTTTAGTTTGGTTACGGGTTTAAGAGGAAAAGAATTTTAATATAAAATAAAGACACTAAAATGGCTGAATTAAATACTGGTGACGGTGGTGGCGGAAAAGGTGGCAAAGTAAGAAGTAAAAAACAAAATTCAAAAGTAGACTTAACGGCTATGGTGGATTTGGCTTTCTTGCTAATCACTTTCTTTATGCTTACCACGACGTTATCTAAACCTCAATCGATGAGCTTGGGTTTGCCAGATAAAGACCCGGACAAAGATAAAAACAAAGATGTTAAAGTAGATGAAAATCGTACGATGACCATATTATTAGGAGATAATGATAAATTGGTTCGTTATGTAGGATTATTGGCAACGCCAGTTTCGGGAGGTGCGCCAAAAGATTTTGCTTATGGTAAGGATGGTATTCGAAAAGAATTGTTGACCAGAAAAGAAACAGTTCTTCAATATACTAGGAATAAGGATAAAGGAATGATTGTGATTATCAAACCAAGCAAAAAATCAAATTATCGTAATTTAGTTGATATTCTTGATGAAATGGCTATTGTAAATGTTCCTACTTATGCTATTGTAAATGAGTTTACCCCCGAAGAAGCGAAGTTGATTGGCAGCAGTGATTCTAAGGATACAGCGGCTCCGATTGCACCAACGCCATCTAAACCTTAATCTAATTAAAAATTAAAAAGACATGAAATTAGATTTATTAAAAAATCAATGGTTGGATATCGTTTTTGAAGGACGAAACAAGCTTTACGGTGCTTATGAATTGAGAAAATCAAATAATAAGACAACGATGAAGTCTCTTATTATTGGCGGTGTCATTTTTACCTTCTTGGTTAGTATCCCAGTATTGGTTAGTTTGTTGCCAGATGGCTCGGAGGATACTACTTTAGATCAAAAAATTACTACGGTAAAATTACCTCCTAAAGAAAAACCAAAAGAAAATATACCACCACCACCACCTCCACCACCAAAAGTGGATCAAGTGAAATTTGTGAAACCAGTAGTGGCAAAAGCGGAAGAAGTAACGGAAGAACCACCAAAAATCACCGAAATTAAAGATAAGAAATTAGGTGCCGAGACAATAAAAGGAGATCCAGATGCAGAATTGACGGTGGAGCCTGTTGGAAATGGTAAAGATGTAGTAGAAGAAGATAATAGCATCTATAACACGGCAGGTATCGAAGTGAAACCAGATTTTCCTGGGGGGATTGAGAAATTTTACAAATATGTAGGTAAAAATTATCAAGTTCCCGAAGAAGAAGGATTAAAAGGAAAAGTATTTGTTTCTTTCGTTGTAGAAAAAGATGGATCGCTTACCGATATCAAAGTAATTAGAGATATTGGTTATGGAACTGGAAAAGAAGCCATCCGTGTTTTGAAATCTTGCCCAAGATGGAATCCAGGGGAGCAAAATGGTAAAAAAGTAAGAGTATTATATTCTTTACCAATCAACATCCAATCTGCGGAATAATGTTCAATAAAATAAGTACACCATTTAAGAAGAAATCGCTAAAAGAGCGATTTCTTCTCGTTATAGGAATTTTGCTTTTTTTAATTTATTTTGTTTTAGGAATGTTTATTATTTTTTGGAAGCAATTCCCATTGCGAATGCAACCCAATTATAGAATTGCTTTTGGAGTACTTTTAATTGTTTATTCCTTCATTCGATTTGTAAGAATTTTAAACACCAAAGACGATCAATGATTATGAGAAAATACAGTCATATACTGGTTTTTAGCTTCGTTACTTTCCTTGTAATTACCTGTAAAAAAAACGATATAAAAGAAAAAGAAACGTTTCTAAAAGGCGAAACGACCATCTTGGTCGATGAAACACTGAAACCAATAATAGAAGATCAAGTTCAGATTTTTGAAAGTAAGTATCCTTCCAAAATAAATATTGTGGCCAAATCTGAAGCGGAAATTATTCAGTCTTTTGTCAAGGATTCCTCAAGAATTGCTGTTTTAGCCAGAACACTAACCAAAGAAGAACTAAACTATTTTCAAAGTAAAAAATTATTCCCCAAAATCACCCCTTTTGCTAAAGATGCAATCGCTTTGATTTCAAACAACAATACTAAAGATACGCTTATTACGTTAAAAGAAGTGTTGGACTTCATGAAAGGAG
>CALPUN020000017.1 GCA_943326765.2 Bifidobacterium breve
GGCAAGGATAATAGTGAGGAAAAACAAAACGAAATCAACAAAGAGTTCGATAAGATTCAAGAAGATTTAAAGGACTTGGAAAAAGAGAATAATGAATTAAAATCCCCGGTAGCTATTCCAAATGACACAGAGAAAGAAAAAAGCATTGATGATGATTTAAAAAAAGCCACAGATGAATTGAAAAAAGCAAAGCAAGATAAAGCAAAGCCAAAGCAAAAAAGTGCGTCAAAGAAAATGAAAGAAATGTCGATGGACATGCAACAAAGTATGGATGGTGGAGAAATGGAGCAGATGGAAGAAGATGTGAAGATGTTACGTCAAATATTGGATAATTTATTGGCTTTTTCTTTCTCAGAAGAAGAAGTTATGAGTCAATTTAAAGGATTAAAACGAGGTTCGCCATCGTTTAATAAAAATTTAAAAATCCAACAAGATTTAAAGCAGCAATTCCAACATGTGGATGATAGTTTGTTTGCTATGTCATTACGAAATCCTAAAATTGCGGAAGATATAACAAAAGAAATCGGGAATGTTCACTACAATGTTGACAAAGCTTTAGAAAGTTTGGTTGAGGCTCAAATCCCAAAGGGGCTTTCTCATCAGCAATATACTATAGCCTCCGCTAATAAATTGGCTGATTTTTTAAGTGAAATTCTTAATACTATGCAAATGTCTTTATCCGCAATGGGTTCTGGCAAACCAAAACCAGGCAAGGGACAGGGCCAAGGCATGCAGTTGCCGGATATTATTAAAAAGCAAGAAGGTTTAGGAGATAAAATGAAACAAGGAATGAAACCTGGAGCAAAGCCTGGTGAAGGAAAAAAACCAGGCGAAGGAAAGAAACCTGGCGAAGGGAGCATGTCAGGTCAAGGAAAGAAACCTGGCGAAGGAGGTAATGGGAATGATGGAAAAAACGGAACTGGCGATTCTAAAAATGGGGATAGCGACAAAGATGGGGAGGGAGATGCTAAGGCTATTATGGAGATTTATAAAGAGCAAAAAGAATTGCGAGATGCCTTACAAAAGGAATTGAATCAACAGGAAGGAAAAGGTTTTGGACAAAATGCTTTAGATCAAATGAAGCAATTGGAGAAGCAATTATTGAATAAAGGGTTTAACAATGAAACACTTCAAAAGGCTTTAAATTTGAAATATGAATTATTAAAATTAGAAAAAGCCCTGCAACAACAAGGTGAAGATAAGAAGAGGCAATCTGAAACTAATAAAAAGGAATTTAGCAACCCTTCCAGCGCGTTGCCCTCAAATTTACAGCAATATATGAACAGCATAGAGATTTTAAACAGACAAAGCTTACCTTTGCGATCCAATTTTAATCAAAAAGTTCAAGAATACTTTAAAAGCAATGATTAGTTTTAATTACGAAACCGAATTTATTCTAGGAGATGAAATGATATTCTCAGAATGGTTGTCAAGGGCAATTCTTTCGGAAAACAAAATAGAAGGAGAAATTAATTACATATTTTGCGATGACGAATATTTATTAAAATTAAATGAAAGATATTTAAGTCACGACACGCTAACTGACATTATTAGTTTTGATTATTCTGTAGGAAATGAGCTACACGGAGATGTTTTCATATCTATTGAAAGAGTTCAAGAAAACGCCCATGATTTTCAAGTCACCTTGTATGAAGAGTTAAAGAGGGTTATGGTTCATGGATTATTACACTACTGCGGTTATAAAGATAAGACGGCAGAGGACGAATTGTTGATGAGAACAAAAGAAAACGAAAAGATTAAAATGTTTCACGTGGAACATAAATAATTATAAAATTAGCTAGATGTTTCAAGAGGTTTATGATGTTATTGTGGTTGGAGCTGGACATGCTGGGTCAGAGGCTGCTGCTGCTGCTGCAAACATGGGTTGTACAACCTTACTTGTTACGATGAGCTTGCAAAACATTGCCCAGATGTCTTGTAATCCGGCTATGGGTGGAATTGCAAAAGGGCAAATAGTGAGGGAAATAGATGCATTAGGAGGATACTCGGGAATTGTCTCTGATAGAACCGCGATACAATTTAAAATGTTGAACAAATCCAAGGGGCCGGCGATGTGGTCGCCACGGGTGCAAAGTGACCGAATGCGTTTTGCGGAAGAATGGCGATTAATGTTGGAGCAAACCCCAAATCTTGATTTTTATCAAGAAATGGTGAAAGGACTCGTTATTGAGAATAATAAAATTACAGGAATCAAGACTTCCTTAGGGGTAGAAATAAGAGGAAAGACCGTTGTGTTAACTAATGGGACTTTTCTTAATGGGTTAATCCATATAGGTGAAAAACAATTTGGTGGAGGTAGAGCAGGAGAGAGTGCTGCCTATGGTATAACAGAAGATTTGGTGAAAGCGGGATTTGAATCCGGTAGAATGAAGACAGGGACACCGCCGAGAGTAGATGGACGGTCGCTGGATTATTCAAGAATGAATGAAGAAAAAGGAGATGTTAATCCAAGTAAGTTTTCATACTCTGATCTAACAACCCCCTTAATAAATCAGCGTTCGTGTTATATGACTTATACCTCTTTAGAGGTTCATGACATTCTTAGAGAAGGATTTGATAGATCGCCCATGTTTAACGGACGGATTCAAAGTATTGGACCAAGATATTGTCCGTCGATAGAAGATAAAATTAATCGTTTTGCCGATAAAGAACGACACCAGTTATTTGTGGAGCCAGAAGGTTGGAATACTGTTGAAGTTTATGTAAACGGTTTTTCTACTTCATTACCAGAAGAGGTTCAGTTTAAAGCATTGCGTTCTGTTGTGGGTTTTGAAAAAGTTAAATTTTTTAGACCAGGCTATGCAATAGAATATGATTATTTTCCACCAACACAGTTAAAACACACCCTAGAAACAAAACTGGTAGAAGGCTTATACTTTGCGGGTCAAATTAATGGTACAACCGGTTATGAAGAAGCAGCATCTCAAGGCTTGATGGCAGGAATAAACGCAGCATTAAAAGTAAAAGAAAAAGAACCGTTAATTCTTAAAAGAGACGAAGCTTATATAGGCGTTTTAATAGATGATTTGATTACAAAAGGAACGGAAGAACCTTATAGAATGTTTACCTCAAGGGCGGAGTTTAGGACCCTTTTACGTCAAGACAACGCTGATTTCAGATTAACACCAATGTCCAATAGTATCGGATTAGCTTCTAAGAAACGGTTGATAAGGATGGAGCATAAATTCAATGAATCGGAAAAGATGGTTTCTTTCTTTAAAGAGACCAGCGTGAGTGTATCGGAAGCGAATCCAGTTCTAATAAATAAAGAAACGGCTCCGATTGTTCAATCAGACAAAATGTTTAAAGTGTTTTCTCGCCCTCAAATCGAATTAGAAGACATGATAAAATTTGATAAAGTGGCGGCCTATGTTAAAGAAAACGATTTAGATCAAGAAATTCTAGAACAGGCAGAGATACAAGTTAAGTATTCTGGGTATATAGAGAAAGAGCGGAATAACGCAAATAAATTAACTCGATTAGAAGACGTAAAGATCCCTGAGTTTTTTGATTACAGCAAAATCAAATCTATGTCAATAGAGGCGAAGCAAAAGTTAACGGCTATCCGACCTGTAACTATTTCTCAGGCATCTAGAATTAGTGGTGTATCACCAAGTGACATTTCGGTATTGCTTATTTATATGGGACGCTAAATGTTTCACGTGGAACCCAAACTAAAAACCCTTGTCATTAAGAGGATTGGAGTAGTTTTATTCCTTTATTTTTTTGTTTTAAGTTGCATCGGCGCAAGACAGACGATCCAAATAACGGATTATATCTTGTTACCAAACGGAATAGAAATTCTAGGTCAAAAAAAATTAAATGCTTTTATTTTTGAGAATAATGAAAAGAATTTGCCAATTGAAAAATTCCTTTCAGAAAAATTTAAATCAACAAATTATCTTGAAAAAGAGTTTTGGATTACTATTGATAAATCAAAGTACAAGATAATTTTATACGACTATGATGAATTTGAAAAATATTTCAATAGCGCCAATTTTGTAGTTAGCAATCAAGAGCCCGAGAACAGCAAGAACGGAAATCAAAGAAAATTTATAGCCTTTTCAATGATTAATTCCTATAATGAAGATTGCCTACAAGAGCAATCTCTTTTTCAAAACATAGCAGTAAATTATTTAAAAAAATTAAAGGACGAATATTACAATAGGTAATGGATATATCAAAACACACTCTTTTTCTAAAAGTTAAAGATCATTCTATTTCAAAAGAAACCTTTCATTTATATCGCGATGAAGAAATGGATTTGGTCTACACCTATCCTCAACCTATTCCAGAAAAACTGCCCCAATATTATGAAAGCGAAGATTATATTTCGCATACAGACGGGAAGCGTTCTCTTTTCGAAAAAGGATATCAGCTAATAAAAAATGTTGCTCTTAAAAACAAATTAGAATTAATAAATTCCTCCCAAAAAGCGAAAGGAAGTTTGTTAGACATCGGATCAGGGACAGGTGATTTTTTATGTTTAGCACAAAAAAAAGGATGGAAAACAATAGGTGTAGAACCTAATGCAAAAGCAAAAGAAATCGCAGTAGCCAAAGGCGTTTCTTTTATTGAGGATACTAGTCGATTAGAAGAACATACCTTTGACGTAATTACCATGTGGCACGTTCTAGAACATGTTCCAGATATTGAAAAACAAATCCGAGAATTAAAAAGATTATTAAAACCATCAGGAACACTATTCGTAGCCGTCCCCAATTTTAATTCTTACGATGCTAAATATTACGATGTTTTTTGGGCCGCTTATGATGTGCCGAGACATTTGTGGCATTTTTCTAAAAAAGCGATTAAAATCCTTTTTGAAAGAGAAACACTACATTTAATTAAGGTCTTGCCAATGCCATTTGATGCCTTTTATGTAGCCTTGCTTTCAGAAAAATATAAACAGGGTAAAATGAATTTCATTAGAGCTTTCATAGTTGGTTTGCAATCAAATTGGAAAGCAAAACAAACCAAAGAGTTTTCATCCCACATTTATATCTTTAAAAACAGCAAATAAGCAAAAGAAACGTCTCTAAGAAAAGATAACACAAGCAGGCGTGAGTTTGGTTTAAAAAAATAAAACAACGCTTTAAAAGCGCTGTTATTAAGCAGAGATCCATAGTCAATTCTTATTTGAATTTTAAAACCAATAAGAACTATTGATAGTTAAGAAATTTAAATACAATTCTTAAAAACAGGGTACCTCTTTTAATACATTATAATTTTATACTTTTGAACACAAATTAAATAAAGCAAACACAAAGCATGAAAAACGCATTTCTAATTTCCGTATTAGCACTATCAATCGCCTCTTGTAACAATTCTTCTGGCACTGCAAAAGAAATCAAAACCGCCTATGTTGACACTTCTAAATTATTGGAAGAATATACAGAATCTAAAGACATCGAAGCCAAATACAAAGCCAAATCGGAAGAAATGGGCAAAGAATTAGAAGGGGAAGTTGCTAAATTTAAAGTGGAAGCTGCTAATTTTCAAAAAAATGCACAAAACAACGGACAAGCGTGGGCTCAAGAGAATGGAGCGAGACTGCAAAAGAAAGAACAAGAATTAAGTTATGCACAACAAGCAATGTTGCAACAATTGCAACAGGAAAGTGGTGTTGAAATGGATACACTTGTCAACAAAGTAAAAAAATTCATCAAAGTATACGGAAAAGAAAAAGGGTATGCTTATATCTACGGAACCGGTGAAGCAGCATCGATTTTGTATGCAGAAGATAAATACGATATCACAAAAGAAATTGTAAAGTTGTTAAACGATAAGTATAGCGCGGCAGATAAAAAAGAAACAACCGATATTAAAGCAGAAGCTAAGAAAGAAATAGAAGCGCTAGAAAAGAAAAAGAAATAATCGCTCAAAAAAAAAGCCTTCATCAACAAACGATAGAAGGCTTTTTTATAGTTTCAGATTCATCAAATGTTTTTGTAACAAATAGGAAAAGTTATTTTTAGTACATTTAGTATTCTAAAACTATACGCCATATGGAAACTATTTCGGAAGCAGCTAAATATACGCTGCAATTTATCAATCAAACCCATCGTTCCATTTTTCTGACAGGAAAAGCGGGTACCGGTAAAACTACATTGTTGCGTGAAATTATTCAAACAACACACAAGAATACCGTAGTAGTCGCTCCAACAGGAATTGCGGCTTTAAATGCTGCGGGAGTTACGATTCACTCCATGTTTCAATTGCCTTTTGGAGGTTTTATTCCCGAGAATAAGACACCAAATTTTTCAGACATTGTCAAGTTTGAATCTAAAAGTACTTTAGTTAGACATTTCAAAATGAGCGGTTTAAAAAAAGCGGTCATTCGAAATATGGAATTGCTGATTATTGATGAAGTTAGCATGCTACGAGCTGATTTGTTGGATGCTATCGATTTTATGTTGCAATCAGTTCGAAAAAAAAGAATGCCTTTTGGAGGTGTTCAAGTTTTGTTCATAGGCGATTTATTACAATTGCCACCTGTAATTCGGGAGGAAGAATGGACCGTTTTAAAGGAATATTACAAAGGGAAGTTTTTTTTCCATTCTCATGTTATCCAACAGCACCCCCCCCTTTACATAGAGCTTTCTAAAATTTTCAGACAAACCGATGATGTGTTTATTTCGATTCTAAACAATCTCAGAAACAATCAAATCTCACTAGAAGACCTTCAAAATTTAAACCAATATGTTCAGCCTAATTTCGATTTAAAAGCGAACAAAGGATTCATAACCTTAACGACTCACAACGCCAAAGCGGATGCTATAAACGCTCAAGCACTTTCGGATCTGCACGGAGAAATGAAAACGTATGGCCCTGATATTGTAGGAGACTTCCCTGAAAAAATCTTTCCCGTTGAAGAAAAACTTCAATTAAAAGTAGGAGCGCAGGTAATGTTTGTCAAAAACGATTTGTCTTTTTCTAAACTCTATTTCAATGGAAAAATGGGCATTGTTCAATCGCTTTCGGATCAAGAAATACTAGTGCATTTCCCGGAAGAACAAAAGACCATAGAAGTTGAAAAATACGAATGGCAAAACATTCGGTATACCGTCAATGAAATGACCAAAGAAATCGAAGAAGAAGTTTTAGGAACGTTCGTGCATTATCCCATAAAATTAGCGTGGGCGATAACCGTTCACAAGAGTCAAGGGCTAACGTTTGACAAAGCCGCAATCGACGTGTCGCAAGTTTTTCTCCCTGGCCAGGCCTATGTAGCTCTTTCCAGATTACGCTCTTTAAACGGCTTGATTTTATTGTCTCCACTCCGAATGAATGGTATTTCTAACGATCAAGAAGTAATGAATTATGCCTTAAATAAAGCCAACGAAGAAGTGTTGGCGCATACTTTACAAAATGAGACTAAGAAATTCATTCACGAATACCTAAGAAATGCATTTGATTGGACAGATTTGGCACAAGAATGGCGCAACCACCAATTTAGCTACAACGAACAATCGGAAGTTTCCGAAAAATCAAAACACGCCCGTTGGGCTAAGAAAAATGCTGAAATAGTAGCCGAAATACTCGAACCTTCCCGAAAATTCCTCTCTCAATTAAATAAACTATTTTCGGAAGAATCACTGGATATCAGTTTTGTTTTGGAAAGAATTCAAGCAGCTTATGATTATTTCTTTCTTCCATTGGATAATTTAGTCTATGAAATTTATTGGAAATTAGAAGAAGTCCAACGCATCAAAAAAGTAAAAGCTTTTTACGATGAACTTCTGGTTCTAGAAGATATACAAACCAAAGCAGTGATGCGGTTAATGAAAGCAAAGTTACTAGTTCAAACTGTTGCTTCTGGGGAAGAAATTTCAAAGGAAAGTCTTAATTCGCCCAACATTAAAAACTATAAAAGCGCTAAAATAGAAAATATTCAATCCAAATTTAGAGAACTGAACGTGACGTTGATTGACGACGAGGACGACGTAATTCGCTATACTTCCAAAAAGGAATCCAAAACAAAAGAGCCCAAAAAATCAACTTTCCTGATTACGTATGAATTGTGGCAGGAGAAAAACAGCATTCGAGAGATAGCCAATCTTCGCAAACTAACCACACAAACCATAAGTTCTCATTTGGCAAAACTAATAGAAATTAAAGCCATTACGATTTCGGAAGTGCTCCCAGAAGATAAAATGCAAGAATTAGCCAAAGCTTTTGAGGGCTATGCAGAGGAATCGCTCAATCCGTTAAAAGAAAAATACGGCAATACCTTTTCGTGGGACGAATTGAAATTGTTTAAGGCGAGTTTGAATGTAATATAGCAATTAGCTCAACCAATAAACCACCATCACCGCGGGCATGAAATAGATTACAATGGTTCTTGCCCCATCATAATCTTTCGCTAGTCGTTGCCCAAAAAGCAACATAATCAAGGTGATGCAAGAAAAAACCCCGCCATATAACCCAAAGGTTCGTTCGTTGTTTACAAGTAATTGAATGCAGCCAACCACACACAATACGCCTGAAATTAACTCCAATACTAACACGTGAAACAAGGCTAAAGGCACGTGATTTTTGAGTTGTGTTTTGGCAAAATGTTCTTTCAACCAAGTTACATTTCCTTTCCAATCCATTACTTTATCATAACCCGATTGGATGAAGGTTACGGCTAGAAAAACTAAAATTAAAAGGGAAGCAATATTAAACATCGGATTATTTTTTATGAATTAAACGAGTAAGTTTGATGGATAAATCGGTTAAAATAATTTTAGCATTACCATTGCGTTCGATATGATACATAGCGTCGGAAAGCTCTTTAAAGATCTCATGAATGTTGTTTCCGTTAACAAAAGGCGCAAAATTTTCCAATTTAAATTTTTCAATCTTGGGTTCCAAATAAACCAAGCTAGTGGTTTGGTAATTCAAAAGCAATGCTTGTCGAAACATTTCAATACAAAAACCCAAGAATTTCTTTTGCGTTTCTCTTCCTAGACTAGCAATTTGCTCGCTCCAGGCAATAAGGTCTTGAATAGCAGCGGCATTTCCCTTAGCACGAAAAGCAGCTCGAACCCAATCGACAAACCATTTTTCAAAAACAACATCTTCTCCTTTTTCATGAATAAGTTGAAGGGCTTTATTGAAATTTCCCTGGGCTTGATGCGCCAATTTAGAAGCGAATCTTAAATCAATATTTTCTCGAGCAACCAAGGCCTCCGCAATTATTTTTTCGGGTAAGGCATTAAAGTGCAACACTTGACAACGAGAACGAATCGTTTGAATGATATCTTCTTCGTTTTCCGCAATTAAGATAAAAAGTGTTTTATCTGTGGGTTCTTCCAACAATTTTAGCAACTTATTCGACGCAGCCGTATTCATTTTTTCAGCCATCCAAATAATCATCATTTTATAACCGCCTTCGTAAGATTTTAAGGCCAAGGATTTTAATATTTCCTGAGCATCTTCTACCCGAATTTCACCTTGTTTGTTTTGAACACCTAAAACTTGATACCAATCAAACAAGCTCCCGTAAGGGTTTTCCATTACAAACTGTCGCCAATCATTTAGAAAGTCAAGGCTTTTGGGTTTTGTTTTCACCTCTTCCGTAGTAACGGTTGGATAAATAAAATGCAAATCTGGATGCGAAAGGTTTTTAAATTTCAAATTACAAGCTTCATTTCCACTGGTGTTTTCTTGATTCCAATTGCCACACAATAAATACTGAGCATATGCAATCGCTAAGGGCAATGTGCCACAGCCTTCGGGACCGACAAACAATTGCGCATGCGGAATTCGTCCCGATGTAGCACTAGTTGCCAAATGATTTTTGATGTATTCTTGTCCTAAAATTTCTGAAAATTGCATAAGCAAATATACTAGAAAGTTGGTAAGTGACAATTACATTTTTAAAGAAGACAAAGGTGTTGAACAGCTCGGGTTTCCTCCAAAAAATAATAATTGTATATTTGCGCCATCATAAACGAATCTTAAAAAAGACATGAAAACGCTACAAGACTTCAATTTCAAAAACAAAAAAGCATTAATCCGTGTTGACTTTAATGTCCCTTTGGATGAAAATTTCAACGTTACGGACGCGACCAGAATTGAAGCGGCTAAGCCTACGATTGATAAGATTCTAGCCGACGGTGGCAGCGTAATTTTAATGTCACATTTAGGGCGCCCAAAAGGAGTCGAAACAAAATATTCGTTAAAGCACATTTTAAAAACGGCATCAGCTGTATTGGGTGTTCCGGTTTTGTTTACGGAGAATTGTGTTGGCGCTACTGCTAAAACAGCTGCCGAAAATTTAAAACCAGGAGAAGTGTTGTTGCTAGAAAATTTGAGATTTCACAATGAAGAAGAAGCGGGAGATGAAGTATTTTCAAAAGAATTGGCTTCCCTGGGAGATATTTATGTAAATGATGCTTTTGGAACTGCACACCGAGCACACGCCTCTACCACCATCATCGCGCAATTTTTCCCCAACAATAAATGTTTCGGAATGTTATTAGCTAAAGAAATTGAAAGCTTGAATCGGGTTTTAAAAAACAGTAAAAAACCAGTTACCGCAGTACTTGGAGGTTCGAAAGTTTCCTCAAAAATTACCGTAATTGAAAATATTTTAGATAAAGTAGATCACATGATTATTGGAGGCGGAATGACTTTCACTTTTGTAAAAGCATTAGGCGGATCGATCGGAGACTCGATCTGCGAAGATGACAAACAAGAATTAGCGTTAGAAATTTTAAGATTGGCTAAAGAAAAAGGAGTTCAAATTCACATTCCAGTTGATGTTGTGGCTGCCGATGCATTTTCGAACGATGCCAACACACAAATTGTAGATGTAAACGCTATTCCAGACGGATGGCAAGGATTAGATGCTGGACCAAAATCATTAGAGAATTTTAAAAAAGTAATTTTAGAGTCGAAAACTATTTTATGGAATGGACCTTTAGGTGTTTTTGAAATGCCTTCTTTTGCCAACGGAACCATCACATTAGGAAATTATATTGCTGAAGCTACTCAAAAAGGAGCCTTTTCTTTGGTAGGCGGAGGCGATTCGGTTTCGGCAGTGAAGCAATTCGGATTGGAGGAAAAAATGAGTTATGTCTCTACCGGAGGTGGCGCTATGCTAGAAATGCTAGAAGGAAGAACGCTTCCAGGAATAGCCGCAATTCTCGACGAAACTCACAATTAACACGACGAAAAGCAATAATTTACAATATTTAGGATAAGTTTAAGTTATTAGATTAGTTATATTTGTTATAAGATTCCTATTTTTGCTAAACATAATGATTTGAAAAATAACAACTTGTAGCACAAGTTATAGTAAAATCAAAACAAGAATAAAAATTTAATTGTCGAAATCACATTGTTTTCTACCTACAGAACGCAATTAAAATATACCGTATGAAGTTAAAAAAAATCACATTACTTGTTTTGCTATTTATAGCGGGACACTCTTTTGCTCAGGAAATTTTCAACAAGCCCCAAACCAACGTTTCCTACTTAGATTCCATCAAAAAAACATTCATCAAAGACAACATCGCCTCTTGTGTTGACAGTTTGTGGATGAAAGAATTAACCAATTTGGATTTGTATAATAATCTTGAAAATGATATCAAAAACATCAATCTAGATGAAAAAGTGGATTATGAATTACCTACCGAGTTGTTGAAAAAACGTTTGATGGAAATGGATTCAAAATCGCCTTTTAACATTGAATACAATCAAGGTTTGGAAAATATTATTAAATCGTTTCTTAAAAACAGAAAAAAAGCGTTTGAACGTTTGATGGCTATTTCGGAATATTATTTCCCGCTCTTCGAAGACGCTTTATCGAAACAAAATGTTCCTTTAGAAATTAAGTACTTAGCTGTTGTCGAATCCGCTTTGAATCCGAAAGCTGTTTCTAGGGTCGGCGCCACTGGTCTTTGGCAATTCATGTACCAAACCGGAAAACAGTACAATTTGAATATTGATTCTTATGTAGATGATCGAAGCGACCCATTAAAAGCGAGTGCCGCCGCTGCTCAATACATGACCAATATGTATAAAATCTTTGGCGATTGGGATTTGGTTTTAGCCTCTTATAATTCAGGACCAGGAAATGTTGCAAAAGCCATTCGTCGTTCCGGAGGACAACAAAATTTCTGGAACATTAGAAAATACCTTCCACAAGAAACTCAAGGCTATGTACCTGCTTTTTTAGCAACAATGTACATATACGAATACCACAAAGAACATGGAATTCATCCAGATCGTGCGATAGTGAAGCATTTTGCTACCGATACCATCATGATTAAAAAGCAAATGACGTTCAGACAAATATCAGATTTGTTAGACATTCCGGTAGCTCAATTGCAATTGTTGAATCCGCAATTTAAATTGAATGTAGTCCCTGCTTATTTCGACACGAAGCATTTCTTAAGATTGCCTTCTCAAAAAATAGCCATTTTCACTTCAAACGAAGATAAAATTTATGCTTACGTTCAACACGAATTAGACCAAAGAGAACGGCCTTTTTCGAGTTACCAACAAGCCTATGCTTCTAGAGATTCCTTGCGAAGTGTGGATAGCTTGATGGTACAAAAGGTAAAATTCCATAAAGTGAAGCGAGGCGATGATCTAGCTGAAATAGCAGACCGATATGATGTGTCGGTTTCAGATATTAAGAAATGGAACAAGCTTAAGAAAAACAAAGCACCACTGGGTAAAAACCTGAAAATAGTTACTACCGAACGTATTGCTTCCAGAGTGAAGAAAACCAAAGTAGATTCGACTGCTGTTGCCGCAACTCCAAAAGCAATTGCTCCAAATTCGAATACCATCGCGCAGGTTTCTGCCAAAGAGACTAAAGTTTATAAAGAGGAAAAAGTGGTTTCTTTTCAAGATGTCACTAAGTTTTATAAAGTTAAAAAAGGCGACAATTTGGGCGAGATTTCAGAAAAGTATGATGTTGCGATTTCGGATCTTAAAAAATGGAACAAATTAAAAAACAACAACGTTCCGCTTGGAAAAAAACTAAAAATTATCACTAACGAAAGAGTAGTAACGACAGTTAAGAAATTAGTGAAATCAGAAAACATTGCCATAGCTGATAAAACTAAAAAAGAAGCCGCTACAATTTCTGACAAAGCAGTTGATTTTTATGTGGTTCAAACCGGAGATAATTTGAGTACGGTTGCAAAAAAATATAATGTATCGGTAGATGATTTGAAAAAATGGAACAATCTGCAAGACAATACCATTCAATTAGAAAGCAAATTGAAAGTCGCCGATATTACTATTGATAACGAAGTCAAGGAAGAAAACCCTTCGAAAACAGAAATAAAAAACATTGAATACACCGTCCAAAAGGGAGATAACATCGCTAGTATTGCTAGAAAAAATGGCGTTCCGGTTTCAGATATTAAAATCTGGAATGATTTATCGGATGATACCATTCAATTGGGAGACAAATTAATTGTGGCTAAGAAATTAATTATCGACACCAACCAAGCGGTAGCTGAGAAAAACACTAAAAAGGAAAAGAGTTCTAAAAAGGAAAGAGACGATCACTACTATGTTCAAAAAGGAGATTCTCTTTTTAGTATTGCCAAAAAATATCCAGGAGTTACGGTTTCCGACATAAAAAAATGGAACGGTATTGACGGGAATAGTCTAAAGCCCGGAATGAAATTGAAAATAAACGGATAATACCAAAAAATCTATATAAATTTAGGGCTTATTTCATAGAAGAAAAATTATGAAAAAAGCCCTTTTTTTTGTGCTCTCTATTTCGGTATTCTTGGGATCGTGCATTAAAAAGCATGATAATAAAACGGAGAAGACTTCAGGAAAAATCAATACAATTTCAGTCATTATTGACGACCAGCTTTGGAATGGCGAAGTAGGCGATAGCCTACGAAATAAATTCGCTTCTCCAGTAATTGGTTTGCCACAAGAAGAACCGTTATTTACCATTAATCAATATCCGGTTAAATTGCTAGAAGGTTTTATGACCAATTCTAGAAACATTATCGTGGTTAAAAAAGAAGCGAAAAACAAATTTGAAATTATTGAAAATGAATACGCAAGTCCTCAAAATGTGATTCATATTTCTGGCAAAACTACAGCTAGTATTTTAGATTTGATTGAAACCAATACCGCGACAATAATCACCAAAATACGCGAAACGGAAATTGAAGAGAACCAAAGAATATTGGACACTTCCAAAATCAGTGCTAAAAAAATCAAACGAAAATTCAATATAGAATTGTCCGTTCCGAAAGGGTACAATTATGTGTTGACTAGAAAAAAATTCATCTGGTTAAAAAAAGAAATTACGAGCGGGAATACCAGTATTTTGATTTACCAAATTCCGATTAACTCTTTAAAAAAAGGAAGACAACCCACCAACAGCATTATCAAAGCGCGAGATTCGATAGGTAGGTTATACATTCACGGCAGGACACCCAATACTCAAATGGTTACAGAAGATTCTTATTCGCCCTATTTGTTTCACATCAACCTCAAAGGAAAAGAAGCCTATGAAACGAAAGGAACTTGGGAATTAAAAAACGATTTTATGTCAGGACCTTTTATCAATTACAACATAATCGACCGAACGAACAGAAGAATTTTAGTATTGGAAGGATTTTGTTATGACCCCTCCAAAGAAAAAAGGGATTTAATGTTCGAATTGGAAGCCATCATCAAATCGGTTGAATTTTTAAAACCGATAACCAAAAAATAGCACATGGAATTAATATGGAAAACAAAGCGATTTGAGGCGCTTTCTCTAGAGGAACTATACCAATTATTACAACTTCGAAGTGAAGTCTTTGTAGTGGAGCAAAACTGCGTTTACCAAGACATTGACGGCAAAGATCAAAAAGCATTACATCTGCTGGGCGAATATGACGGTGTTGTAGTAGCTTACGCACGTTTATTTAAGCCAGCAGATTATTTCGAAGAAGCGTCCATCGGAAGAGTCGTTATTCACCCAACCTACCGCGATAAAAAATGGGGGTATGATCTAATGAAACAAGCTGTTCAAGGGATTGAAATTCATTTTAAAGAAACAAACATCACCATATCGGCACAATTGTATCTTCAAAAATTTTATGAAAGCAGTGGTTTTGTAGTAACAAGCGAAATGTATTTAGAAGATGACATTCCGCATATTCAGATGAAAAAAAGCGTAAACTAGTTTTTGGTAATTACCAATTCTACCCTACGATCGTATTCCGCGCCTTTTCCTAACGGAACCGTATTTCCATATCCTTTGAACGTCATTCGGGTCTTTGGGATTTTCTTAAAGACCAAGTATTTGTATACTGATTCTGCGCGGTTTTGAGAAAGATTTCGTTTTCGAGTTTCTAAGTCGATGGCTTCTTTTTGATAGGGCGGCGTACAACAAACATGACCCTGAATTTCGAATTCGAGTTTCTTATATTTGAACAACAGTTTGGTGATTTTATCCAATTGGGTTTTGGCCTCATAAGTCAACTTACTACTGCCGCGTTCAAACAATAAGTTTTCGAGATAAATGTGATCCCCTACAATGTGATTTTTTTGAATTGTGGTGTAAAAACCAGGAATTTCAATTTTGGGCAATTCTTTTAAATTGATGACTACATCTACCCGACGGTTTTTGGATCTTTTTTCGGGAAGATTCTCGACCACATCATCGTCAATTAAGATGCGTCCTTTGCCTTCAATGGTAACAATAATTTTGTTTTTTATACCACTTCCGGTCAACTTTTCTTTAATGGTATTGGCTCGATTGGTCGACAGCTTGAAATTATAAGCTTCTTTTCCAACATCATCGGTGTATCCGAAAATCTGAATGGATTCAATTCGCGTAGAATCGGTGTTTTTTATAAAATCGATGACCGCATTTCCCTGCTTTTCATCTAAGTGAAATTTGTCGAAATCGAAGTAAACCGATTGAACCACTTCTTCTTGAGCAAACAAAAACCCACTAAACAACAAGGGTAAAAATTTAATAAATCGAATCATTATAGTTTTAATATTTTGTTATACTCAGGTGTGTTGCTCAATATAGAAACGGCTTTTTTGACTTCAATATTGTTTTTAATATAGTATTGATATAACCCTTCTTTGTATTGGTAACGTTTGATAATTTCCTCTAAAATCAAATTTTTAATTTCCTTTTGATTTTGATTCAGTTGATTTTCTTCGCTTTTTTGAATTGCCGATAACAACTGTTGGTATTCGGTTGTAATGCTCTCATCAATTTTTTCTTTTTTGGCGGCATTTAATGTGGTTTTCAAAGCCAACTCCGTTTCCGTATCAAAATTGAAATGCTGCTTTTTTAAGAATTCTTTGAAAGAGGCGAAATCAGTATCTGAAATCGTAGGGATGGTTGTTCCTAAATTTGGGTTTTTGTAATAGTAGTCTGTCACAAAATTAAAAACCCCATCATTTTTCACTAAGGCTTCCGAAATGGTACTCATTTTCGTTTCAGCCATTACGATATCGGGTAAAATTCCACCACCATCATAAACGGTTCTTCCTTTTTTGGTTTTAAAAGCATTGTAATTCTCAGAAGCCGTTCGAATGGCCTTGCCGTCTTTATCCTTATGAGAATAATCTAACGCTTGAATGCATCTGCCCGAAGGGGTGTAATAACGAGAAATGGTAATTTTTATTTGTGTTCCATAAGTCAAATCGACCGGTCTTTGCACCAATCCTTTACCAAAACTCCGACTTCCAATGATAACGGCACGGTCTAAATCTTGCAATGCGCCGGATACAATTTCCGATGCCGAAGCGCTCTTCCCGTCTACAATAATTACTAACGGAATCTCAGTGTCTATAGGTTCGCGAGTGGTTTTATAAGTGTTGTTGTGTTTTTCAATTTTAGATTTCGTGGTTACAATAATTTCGTCTTTTGGAACAAATAAGTTGCAAATATTTACCGCTTCATTTAGCAAACCACCCGGATTGCCTCGCAAATCTAAAATGATTCTTTCGGCACCTTCTTTTTTTAATTGTTCGAGTGCTTCCTTGGTCTCTAAACTAGCTTTTTTATTGAATTGCGAAAGGACGATATACCCAGTCTTATCGTCAACTTTTCCGAAGAAGGGAACCGCTTTAATTTCGACTTCGTCTAAAACTAATTGTGTGGTTACTGTTTTTCCTTGCCGAATGTACTTAATCTCAACTTTAGTGTTTTTAGCGCCTTTTAATAATTGTGAAGCATCGTCTTTAAAATCAGCTAAACTGACATCACCGATTTGGATAATTTCGTCACCGGCTTTTAAGCCCGCCTTGTCAGCCGGGAAGTTTTTGTAGGGTTCTTTGATGATCAATTTACCTTCTTTACGGGTAATCATAGCGCCAATTCCGGTGTATTCGCCCGTGTTGTTGATTTTAAATTTAACAACATCTTGTTCGTTGAAGTAGTTGGTATACGGATCCAAATCGGCCAACATACTTTTGATGGCCTTGTCCATTAATTCCCCTGGATTGGTTTCGTCAACGTAGTTGGCATTCACCGCTTTAAATAAGGTTGTGAAAATTTCTATTTGTTTGGCAACCTCAAAGAAGTCTTCATTAAAACCAACACCAACAAATAAAAAGATACTTGCTAGTACTGGAATAATGTATCTTTTTTTAAGGAAAGAATAGGAAAGAATAGGTTTCAATTTTTTTAAATTTAGGTAAATTACAATGCAATTAACTTCAAATATAAAATTTTACGGTTTAAAAACAATAATTATTAGAAAATCCTTATGTCACACCAAGTCATATAGATTCTAAGAGCTAAACATCCTTCTGAATTTGCTGGATAAACTTTTGAAACAAAAGCACTGTTTTTTCATTAATTTCGGAATAAGACAACCGGTCCTTGCTCTGGTAGAAGAACATAAAAGCGTACGGTTTTTCTAGTTGATTCAAAAGCAGTTCCTTGTTTAACCGATAGGTTTCTCTTAAAACGCGTTTAAAATAATTCCGATCGACCGCTTTTTTGAAATGTTTTTTCGAAACGGAAACGCCGAACTTAATTTTTTCATCACAATCCAAAGCAATTGGCACATAAACTAGTCGCAAGGGGTATTTGGAAACCGATTTCCCTTCAGAAAAAAGCGCATCTATAGTGGTTTTGCTTTTAAGTTTTTCCGATTTAGAGTAGGTTGCGTTCATTTGGTTTTTTTGGAATCGAGACAAAGGTACAAAGTCCTTTCTAAAATCACGCACATCTGGTAAAACACCGTCTGGAAGATTTAAGACTGTAAGGTTTCCCAGGATAATAAAAAATTATTTTTTAATTTCAGCCGGGTAGCTATTATTCTCTTTTTTAACATCAGCCATCAAACCGCTCTCGTCTATAGTTATTTTTTGAATCGTGTTTTTGGGTTTCGAAATAGTAAAATCATAAGTTGGATAGGCCCAAGCCCAATCTTTTAAAACTGTTCGAGTTGTTGATGGGTTTGGGTTGGATTTGATAAAACTCATCATGCGTAAGGGAATATAAAAACTTTCAGAAGTTCCGTCAACATAAGTAACCGTTAGGTCAAGAGGCATTGGCATTCTCCCAAAGCGCTCTAAAGTGACCGTTGTCGTGATTCCGGTTTCAGAGACATTTTTGATACCGTAATCAATCGTGTTGGTCGTTTCGGTCCAATCTGTTAAATACCAGTCTAAATTGGCGCCCGAAATGCGTTCAGCGGTTCTCTTGATATCATTTGGTGTGGGATGTTTGAATTTAAAATCAGCAAAATATTTTTTTAGCGTTTTAGCTAAATTTTCTTTTCCGATAAGATAGCCCAATTGCGATAAGAAAATTTCCCCTTTACTATACGAAGTGATGCTGTACATTTGGTTGAAATCATACCGATCGGAATGGGTGGTTTGAGGTTGTTCTTTACCTGAATTCACCATGAAATAGTAGCCTCTATAGGAACCTTCGTGTGGATTAGTCACTTTCTTTTCGGCAATTTCGTTGGTGCCCAAATCTTCTAAATACGAAGTAAACCCTTCGTCCATCCAGCCGTGTTTACTTTCATTAGAAGCCAATACGTGTTGGAACCACGAATGCGCCATTTCATGAGCAATAACACCGATTAATCCGTCATACGTACCTTCTCCTAAAATTAGCGTACACATCGCATATTCCATTCCCCCATCGCCCCCTTGAATCACAGAGTATTGCTCGTAAGGATATTTTCCAACCGTTTGATTGTAAAAGGCCATTAAGCGGGCAGTTTCGGGTTCTGCTTTTTTCCAGTTGGCAATAATTTTCGGATTGTTTTTGTAGAGAAAATGAAGGGTAGTTCCATTTGGAATTGGAACGATATCGTGCACGTAATTTTTATCAGCGGCCCAAGTGAAATCGTGCACGTTTGGCGCTATAAAATGCCAGGTTAGTGTTTTGTTTTTCTTTGGATAAACGACTTTCACACCAGCATCTTCATAACCGTGACCAATTTCATTTTTGTTTTGTAAATAGCCACTTCCGCCTAAAACATAGTCTTTATCGATGGTGATGTTCACATCAAAATTACCCCAAACGCCGTGAAATTCTCTTGCAATATACGGATCGGCATGCCAGCCTTCGAAATCAAATTCGGCTATTTTTGGGTACCATTGCGACATTGAAAATTCGACACCTTCGGCATTGTTTCTTCCAGAACGACGAATTTGCACCGGAACTTGTCCTTCAAAACGTAATGAGAATGTTGTTTTAGAATTGGGAAGTATTGGTTTTGCCAATGTAACTTCAAGAATGGTCCCTACTTCTTTTGCTTCGGCTGCAATACCCTCTTGTTTAAAATCGGAGATTCTAAGGTAACCAATTTCATTTGGGAGTAATGCCGCAATTCGACTGGATTTGATTTCTTTTCCATCTACTTTAGTCTTGGTGACCATGCGAGAATCAGGATCGGCAATTGATTTTACGCGAGCATCCATTTCACTTCCGGGTTGAAAGGCATTCGGATACAAATGGTAAAAGACGCGTTTTAAAGTGTCAGAAGAATTGTTGGTGTAGACCAATTCTTGGTTGCCTTTGTATTGGTAATTTTTGGCATCAACTATGACGTCCATTTTGTAATCAACATGTTGTTGCCAATAAGTATTACTTTGTGCAGACAATTTAATTGTTAAAAGAACAACGATAGCGAGAATGGAAATTTTATTCATACCTTGAAATTTGAAATAATTGGATTTAAAATAGGCTTATTAGAAATTAAAAATCAATTTCCAATAAGCCTATTATATGTTAAGCAGGGAGTAATTACCCTTTTACTTTTTTAGGTTTTATTTTCTTCGACATTTGTTCTGCCATGGCCATGGCATTGTAGGCATTTACAATTTTACCAGTTTTTGAAATCGCATCTAATTTTCTTTTATCTGAAGGATTTCCGCCAACTATAACCTCGTTTGGAATAGATGTGCCTGAATTTAAAATGATGTATTTTACTTGTTTTGCTGTCAAATTCGGATAATAAGAACGAACTAAAGCGGCAACACCGGCAACGTTTGGAGAAGCCATAGAGGTTCCTTGTTCGTAACGGTAAGTGTTGTTGGGTGTACTAGCATAAATTTGCATTCCAGGAGCAAAAACGTCCACATTCATTTTTCCATAGTTTGAAAATGGGGCTACAATTGCTTCTCCGAATTCATAATTTAATGCGCCAACGGTAATTACATTATCGGCAAACTCTGTTTTTTTGTCATCCGAATCATTTGGAAAATTATTTTCAACATCAATGTCTTTAGCATCATTACCAGCAGCATGAACGAATAAAACATCTTTACTTTCGGCATATTTTATAGCATCGTAAACCCACTGTTTGTTAGGAGAATAGTTTTTGCCGAAACTTCCATTAATTACTTTTGCGCCATTGTCAACAGCATAACGAATCGCAAGCGCGATGTCTTTGTCGTATTCGTCTCCATTTGGAACTGCTCTAACCGCCATAATCGCAACGTTGTCAGCAATCCCATCGCCACCGATGTTATTATTTCTCATTTGAGCAATGATTCCCGCCACGTGTGTTCCGTGAAGAGCGTCTTTTTTATCGGGTCCGTAAACGGTATTATTCCCGTATGATTTTACGGTAAGATCATCAGCATTGTCTCCCAAGACTTTTCGCCCGTCAAAATCTTTATTCAAATTAAAATTAATCATGTCATACACTTGATCTTTGTAATCATTAAGTGCGTCATTAAAGTCCGGACCTGTTTGAGTGATAATGCTTGTCATTACTTGTTTGCTTTTAGTAATGTTAGGGTCTGTTGAGACGATAGCTTTTACTTCTTCAAGGGTATAATTGTCTTTTTTCAAAAAGTCTTTGATGGTTTGATTGGCTTTAAAGATGAAGTCAACTTGTTGCTTTCCCTGCATGTTTTCCTCGAGCATCTTATCGTATTCGGCTTTAGCGCCTTTATAGGCTTCAGAACCGTCGTCGGCTTTTTTCAAAATACGAGTCATTTCTAAGTTCTCCTTTCCAGAATCTCCCAAAAAATTCCAACCGTGAATATCGTCAATATAACCGTTTTTGTCGTCGTCAATTCCGTTGCCAGCGATTTCTTTTGGATTGGTCCAAATAACGGATTTTAAATCTTCGTGATCAACATCAACCCCAGAATCTACAATTCCCACAATGACTTTTTTGCTTTTTTTATTTTTCAACAATTCAGCATAGACCCGGTCAACACTCATTCCAGGGATGCTGTCCTTGACTAGGTCAAGATGGCTCCATCTTTTCAATTGATCATCAGTAAGAGTTCCTTTTTTTGCAGTAAAAGATGCCGAATTTTGAGCAACTCCTGATAAGGAAAAGAACAATCCTAGCAAGAGTGAAAAGCAAATTGATTTGATAACGTTCATTTTTTTAGTTTTAGAGAATTCAAAAATAGTTAGGTTTTGTATTAATAGTGAGTATTGTTAACATTATTTTAGGATGCAAAGGCGCATAAAAAAAATCAATTCACTAAGGCAATACTTCCAAAAAGATTTATAAAACAGAAAACACAAAAATAACCTAATAAAGAATAAACACAGAAATAGCGCAACTTACCTGTAACATGGTTTTTCAAATTTGACAATTAGCGATAATTTTTTTTAAGGTTGTATTAAGGTTTTCTAGTTCTTCCAATTGAATTCCAGCTTGTGCTGTTTTTCTGTTTTGAAGCACGAGCGCTTGGACTTGCTGAATAATTGCCTCTCCAGAGACGGTAACATTTAAAATAGATTTTCTCCGATCTTTATCATTTACTTTTCTGTTTAAGTATTTAAACTTCACCAATAAATCAATTATTCGCGTTACAGAAGCGCTGTCTTTAAAGGCTCTTGCGGCTATTTCCTGCTGTGAAATTCGGGGGTTTTCCATTAGAACTTTTAGAACTAACCATTGGTCTACGGTAATATTATACCCGTTTTCTCGAAGTTTTTTTTGCGAATACATCCGGTAAGTTCGAATGGCTTTGTCTAATAAATAAAAGTTGATACTTTCGGACGGTTCCATAAATTAAAATTTACACAAATATAGGGTTGTTTCATCAATAATTGACATATCAATTAAATTTTAAAAATAATAATTAAGCTTTATGAAGCTAGTATATAGTGAATTAACAATACTTAAAAAACAGCATCACAAGAAAATACATTTTTTAAACGAACTCCTTTTTCCGTTTTTTCAACGGTAATTATTTCATTGTGGGCATCGTGTTCCAAAAACAAATAGTAGTTGTTTTCTGCTGCAAGCGTTAAGAATTTTTCTTTTTCCGGTAATGTCAGTAAAGGTCTTGTATCGTACCCCATGACATACGGCAGCGGAATATGGCCAGCGGTTGGTATTAAATCTGCCATAAAACAAATGGTTTTATCTTGATACTGAATTTGAGGGAGCATCATTTTTTCGGTATGTCCGTCAACAAAGAAAACCCCAAAGTTCAATTCGGATTCCTTAAGGAAATCGCTTTCAGGTTTTTTAATGAAATTTAGTTGACCACTTTCTTCTATGGGAATAATGTTTTCGGTTAGAAAAGAGGCCTTTTCCCTAGCATTGGGTTTAGTGGCCCAATCCCAATGATTTTCGTTTGACCAAAATTTTGCATTTTTGAAAGCCACTTCATAACCTGTCCGATCATTATTCCACTGTACACTTCCACCACAATGATCAAAATGTAAGTGAGTCATGAAAACGTCGGTAATATCATCTCGATGGAAGCCAAACTTCGCTAAAGATTTATCCATAGAATGGGTTCCCCAAAGCGAATAATAACCAAAAAATTTTTCAGACTGTTTGTTTCCCATTCCGGTATCAATAAGAATCAAACGGTTCCCATCCTCAATCAATAAACAGCGCGCAGCAATATCAATCAAATTGTTCCCATCCGCTGGATTGGTCTTATTCCATATTGTTTTTGGGACAACACCAAACATGGCACCTCCATCTAGTTTAAAATTTCCACTTTCTATAGGATATAATTTCATGCAAATTGTTTCTATAATTAAAGCTGCAAATTAGTAAAAACCTATTGTTTAATGGATGCAAATCGTTTTTTTCTATGTTAATATTTGTTATAAAAATGAAAGCCTTTGCGACAAAAAGTTTATTTTAGTATATCTTTGCCGTTAATTTAGACAAAATCTACATAAGCTATGATACAAGTATCAGATACAGCAAGTAAAAAAATCGTTGAGATGATGAAAGACGATGGTTTCGACGCTTCCAAAGACTATGTTCGAGTAGGCGTGAAAAGCGGAGGATGTTCCGGCTTGTCTTACGAATTAAAATTTGACAAAGAAATTGGAGAAACAGACAAGGTTTTCGAAGTCAACCAAGTGAAAATTGCTGTAGAGAAAAAATCGTTTCTATATCTGGCAGGAACCATTTTAGAATTCTCAGGCGGATTGAATGGAAAAGGATTTGTATTTAACAATCCAAATGCAAGCAGAACTTGTGGTTGCGGAGAATCATTCTCGCTATAATAATAAAAAATATGTCAAAATACACCGAAGATGATTTAAAAATTGAACTCGAAAACAAAGAGTACGAGTACGGTTTTTATACCGACATTGAATCGGATACTTTTCCTATAGGTTTAAACGAAGACATTGTTCGGGCTATTTCCCTTAGAAAAGAAGAACCGCAGTGGATGACCGATTGGCGAATTGAAGCCTATCGTGCTTGGGAGCAAATGAAAGAACCGGAATGGGCCAATGTGCATTATGAAAAACCCAACTTCCAAGGCATTTCCTATTATTCAGCCCCAAAAAGCAAAAGCAAATACGCTAGTTTAGACGAAGTAGATCCAGAACTTTTAGAAACTTTCAAAAAACTTGGAATTTCCATTGACGAACAAAAAATGCTATCCGGCGTAGCTATGGATATTGTAGTCGATTCGGTTTCAGTAGCCACTACATTTAAAAAAACATTAGGAGAAAAAGGCATTATCTTTTGTTCCATATCGGAAGCGATTCGGGAATATCCCGAGTTGGTAAAGAAACATTTGGGAACTGTAGTGCCACAAAAAGATAATTTTTATGCCGCATTAAATTCGGCTGTTTTTTCAGACGGATCGTTTTGCTATATCCCGAAAGGAGTTCGATGTCCTATGGAACTTTCTACATATTTCCGAATCAATCAAGCTGGAACGGGCCAATTCGAAAGAACTTTAGTCATTGCGGATGAAGGTAGTTATGTGTCGTATTTAGAAGGTTGTACAGCGCCTAGTCGCGATGAAAATCAATTGCATGCCGCTGTGGTAGAATTAATTGCTCTAGATGATTCCGAAATTAAATACTCAACGGTACAAAACTGGTATCCTGGAAACAAAGAAGGAAAGGGCGGTGTTTTTAATTTTGTAACGAAAAGAGGATTGTGTGAAAAAAATGCTAAAATCTCTTGGACACAAGTAGAAACAGGTTCAGCCGTTACTTGGAAATATCCCTCTTGTGTTTTAAAAGGTGATAATTCCGTAGGAGAATTTTACTCTATTGCAGTGACCAATAATTTTCAACAAGCCGATACAGGAACTAAAATGATTCACTTAGGGAAAAACACGAGGTCAACCATTATATCCAAAGGAATTTCTGCCGGAAAATCACAAAACAGCTACCGTGGCTTAGTTCAAATTAGTGCTCGAGCTGAAAACGCAAGAAATTTTTCACAATGCGATTCGCTGTTAATGGGCAATAATTGTGGAGCACATACATTTCCTTACATCGAAAGTAAAAACCCAACGGCTAAAATTGAACACGAAGCAACGACTTCAAAAATTGGTGCAGACCAAGTTTTTTATTGCAACCAACGAGGTATTCCAACCGAAAAAGCGATTGCGCTTATTGTCAACGGTTTTAGTAAAGACGTTTTAAATAAATTACCCATGGAGTTTGCTGTTGAAGCTCAGAAATTGTTAGAAATTTCGCTTGAAGGCAGCGTAGGTTAAAAATACTATTCAAAATATAAATTACATTCCAAAAATGTTAGAAATAAGAAATTTACAC
>CALPUN020000018.1 GCA_943326765.2 Bifidobacterium breve
TTATGCAGCAAGAGCGTAGTTTCCTTCGCCGTGTAAGTGTTTTGAGACCTTTTATTTACGAGAATTGTCCCAGTTCTCGACGTGCTTACTTTTCAATTCGACTTGCTGTCAAAACCAGTCGACCCCTTGATTAACTACCAAGTACTAAGTACCAATCGGTAATCAAGGTGCAAAGATAACGATAAAGAGTGGATTTTTTTTGTTAGCGAAGCGTTAAATAGAAAGCTTTTGATGCAATAGTATTTTTCAGGAGCCGATTCCTGCTGTCCGCTACAATCTTTGGTGCCGTACCACGGCACCAAAGGATTTCCACTACCATCAGGGCTAGGGCCTAAGGCTATGCAAAACAATACTACTAAAAAAAAGAAAATTTCAAAAAAGAAGCGGCAGTGGGTTTCAAAGACCAAAACATAACAGCCAGTAAGGTACATCACATAACTCACATCCGAAAATCGACAACTGACAACCCACAACTGAGAACCGACAACTCACAACCGAAAACAAATCACTCCTCCACCTCAAAGTCAAAAGGATAATCCCCAAAGACGGGTGCCAATTTCCGAACGGCATAAACATTCTTATTGAACTTATTTGATAGCGCAATAATGGTCACGTTTTCTTTCACCAAAGAGATATAAGACGACGTATTTCCGTGCCACCATCCGTTGTGAAAATAGAACTTCTGACCCGTTTCCCATTCAATCATGCGCATCCCCAAGCCATAGTTCTTAGTGCCTTTGTGTTCGTTGCTATATCCTTTGTAAATCTGATTCCGCAATTTAGGATTTAAGAACGTAGGTGCCTTCCGCGCCATATCAAATTTCAATAAATCACGCGGAGTAGAGTAAATATTCTTATCGCCATACACAGCATCCAAATAATCATAAGCCAAACGCATGTTGTTTCCCTTATAAGAAGGCATCGCCGTTTGCAAGTCTTTATCCAATTCAAAGACATAAGAATCGTTCATCCCCAAAGGCTTAAAAATCATCTGACGCATCGCTTCCGGATAGGTAAGTCCCGTCTCTTTCTCAATAATCAAAGCCAACATAGCATAATTGGTGTTGCAATAGCAAAAACGAGTATCGGTAGGCGACTCCAATTGAATGTTCTTTTCACTTAATAATTCTAATACATCTTGGTTAGTCAACGTTTTCTTGCGATCCCATACGCCCTTATCCTCGGTGAAATATGCATAATTACGAAGTCCGCTGCGATGATTCAATAAAGTTCTTACGGTAATTTCTGGATAAGGAAAGTTGTCCAAGATGGTATTTACTTTCTGATCCAAATCAATCTTCTTGTAATCTACCAACAACAATATCGCTGTAGCAGTCAGCACCTTACTCACGGATGCTATGTGCAGCGGAGTGTCTTTAGTGATTTCAATATGCTGCTCTCTATTGCCTTCTCCTTGATACCGCTCGTAAAGAATCTCTCCATTCTTAGCTACTAAAAAACTAAAATTGTTGTTCTCATTGCTCCAGTATTTATTGCAATAGCGTTCAATAGCCGCTCGTTTTTCAGCAATGAAATGGGCATCTGGTTTTGGATACTTCACTCTTGAAGGTTTCATCATCGGAAGGTCGCTCGAATTGAAGCCATCTTCGGTAGCATCCCACTTTTCCTGTTTCGAACAAGAGAAATACAGCGAACTTAAAAGGAATAGAAATATATAGGTAGAAAGAAGTCTTGGTCTCATTTTAGATGCTTTGTTAGCAAATATAAACAAACAATACAGAGTCAAATGTAGCGATAAACTTGGGTTATAAACAATTTATTAACCATTCTTTAGGATAATCGAAAGCCTTCTTTTGGGTTTGTTTTTTTTAAGAAAAAAAGTTTTGAAAACGTTGTAGTTATCCCTTACATTTGATACCAAATAAAAAAAAGGTACCCCAGTCCATGAAATTCGGAATCATCAAAGAAAGAAAAAACCCACCCGATCGCAGAGTTGTTTTTACACCCCAAGAATTAGCCCGTCTGAAAAAGGAACATCCAGACGCCATTATTAAAGTAGAAAGTTCCGATATCCGAGTTTTTACCGACCAACAATATACCGATTTAGGAATTGAAGTAGGTACTGACATGACCGATTGCGACGTACTCTTCGGTGTCAAAGAAGTGCCCATCGAGCATTTAATTCCCAATAAAAAGTATTTCTTTTTTTCACACACCTTAAAGAAACAAGCCCATAATAGAGCATTACTCAGAGCAATCCTGGAGAAGAAAATCGACTTATACGATCACGAAACCATCGTCGACGCCAAGTTCAAAAGAGTAATTGGTTTTGGAAGATACGCCGGAATCGTAGGAGCTTATAACGGCATCAGAGCATTTGGAATCAAATTCGAACTCTTCTCGATTCCAAAAGCAGAATCCCTCACCAACAAAGACGAACTAATAGCAAAACTCCGCAGACAAATTTTACCGCCTGTTAAAATAGTACTGACCGGCCACGGAAAAGTAGCCATGGGAGCCAAAGAAATCCTAGACGGAATGAAAATAAAAGAAGTTTCCCTAGCGAACTACCTTTCTAAAATATACGCCGAACCCGTATATACCCGAATCGACGTAGTAGACTATTACCAAAGAAAAGATGGGCAACTGGCAACCCAACAAGATTTCTATGCACATCCAAAAGAATATACGTCCAACTTTGAACGCTTCACCAAAGTGTCCGACATCTTCATAACAGGGCATTTTCATGGGAATGAAGGCCCAGAAATCCTATCCCAAGAAATGTTAAAGGCAGGCGATTGTAAGATTAAAGTCGTAGCCGATATTTCCTGTGATGTGGATGACGGCCCGATTGCCTGCACCTTAAAAGCATCCACCATAGCCGATCCGTTTTTTGGTTATTTGCCAAGCGAAGGGATTGAAGTGCCGTACACCCATCCCGGAGCTATAGTCGTTATGTCTATTGATAATTTGCCCTGCGAATTACCCAAAGATGCTAGCGAAGGTTTTGGTGAAATGTTTATGCAACACGTCATTCCAGCATTTTTTAATGGCGATAAAGACGGCATCCTACAAAGAGCCAAAATGACCGAAAACGGCAAACTAACCCCCCGATTCGAATACCTGCAAGACTACATCGATGGCAAATAAGGAAAGTCGTTTTCCCATTGGAAGTTCTAACAAATTTAAAAAGAATAATTTAAAAAGCATGCGATTCTATAGCTCCCTATTACTTCTTATTTTTTTTAGCACCGGAATTGCGTTTGCTCAGAAAAAAAGTACGGCAAAAACATTTCCACCAAAAGCTATCTTCATCTCTGAATTAATGGCTAAAATGACTTTGGAGGAAAAAATCGGACAACTTAATTTGCCCACTTCAGGAGATATTACTACCGGTCAATCGAGTAGTACCGATGTTGGAAAAAAAATTAAAGATGGGAAAGTAGGTGGTTTATTCAATATCAAATCGAGAGAAAAAATTAGAGAAGTGCAACGGATCGCAGTTGAAGAAAGCCGATTGAAAATTCCCCTTATTTTCGGAATGGATGTCATTCATGGCTATAAAAGTACTTTTCCCATTCCGCTAGGATTGTCGTGCACTTGGGATCTGAAACTAATCGAAAGAAGTGCCCAAATTGCTGCTCAAGAAGCCAGTGCCGACGGAATCAATTGGACCTTTTCACCGATGGTCGATATTTCTCGAGATCCCCGATGGGGTAGGGTTTCTGAAGGTTCTGGAGAAGATCCTTATTTGGGAAGTAAAATAGCAGCCGCCATGGTCAGAGGCTATCAAGGAACCGACTTATCAAAAAACAATACTATTTTATCTTGCGTAAAACATTTTGCTTTATACGGAGCACCAGAGGCTGGTCGGGAATACAATACGGTGGATATGAGCCGAATCAAAATGTACAACGATTATTTCCCACCCTACAAAGCGGCAGTAGAAGCAGGCGCTGGTTCGGTAATGGCATCGTTCAACGAAATTGACGGAATTCCAGCTTCGGCAAACAAATGGCTACTAACCGATGTCTTAAGAAAACAATGGGGTTTCAAAGGTTTTGTAGTTACCGATTATACCGCAATCAGTGAAATGTCTGAACACGGAATAGGTGATTTGCAAACAGTTACCGCCTTGGCACTGAAAGCAGGTGTTCAAATGGATATGGTCAGCGAAGGGTTTTTATCGACGCTAAAAAAATCATTGGAGGAAGGTAAAGTCACCATGGACGAAATTAATGCCGCCACCAAATTAATTCTGGATACCAAATACGACCTAGGTTTGTTTGAAGATCCTTACCGCTATTGCGACACTAAAAGAGCAGCCACTGAAATTTATTCGAAAGCCAATAGAGAAGAAGCTAGAAATATTGCTACAGAATCGATTGTTTTACTTAAAAACAGTCAGCAAGTGTTGCCTTTAAAAAAATCAGGAACCATTGCTTTAATCGGACCTTTAGCGGACGCCAAAGAAAATATGGCGGGAACTTGGAGTGTCGCTACTGTTCAAGAAAATTCCATTTCTTTGCTAGCTGGAATGAAAGATGCCGTAGGAACTTCCGCAATAATTATTTATGCCAAAGGCAGTAATCTCGATGACGATGCCACTTTAGAAGAACGCGCTACCATGTTCGGCAAATCCTTACATCGCGATAATAGAACCAAACAAGAATTGCTTGCAGAAGCTCTAAAAGTGGCCAATCAATCGGATGTTATCGTTGCCGCTTTGGGTGAATCCGCCGAGTTTAGTGGCGAATGCAGCAGTCGTTCCAACCTAGAAATACCACAAACACAAAAAGAATTGTTGCAAGCATTATTGAAAACAGGAAAACCAGTTGTTTTGGTTTTATTCGACGGTCGCCCTTTAGTTTTAAACCAAGAAAATGAAACGGTTTCCTCCATCTTAAATGTTTGGTTCGCTGGTAGCGAAGCGGGTTACGCTATTTCGGATGTTTTGTTCGGAGCCGTAAATCCATCTGGGAAATTAACCATGACCTTTCCAAGAAGCGTTGGGCAAGTGCCAATCTATTATAGCGCAAAAAATACAGGACGACCACTTGGCAATAAAGAGGGCGTTTTTGAAAAATTCAAATCGAATTATATTGATATGCGCAACGAACCGTTGTTTCCTTTCGGTTATGGTTTGAGTTATACCAAGTTTGAGTATAGCAACTTAAAAATCTCCAACAATAAGATTTCGACCAATCAAACCTTGACAGTTTCTGTTGATGTAACCAATACCGGCAATTTTGATGGAAAAGAAATCGTGCAATTATATACCAAAGATATAGTAGGATCGGTAACACGGCCCATCAAAGAATTGAAAGGTTTCCAAAAAATCGACTTGAAAAAAGGAGAAAAACAAACCGTAGTTTTTGAACTTTCGGCGCAAGATTTAAAATTCTACAATTCGGAGTTGCAGTTTGTAGCCGAACCGGGTGATTTTGAAGTATTTGTAGGAACCAATTCGGACACAACTTTAAAAGCAAAATTTGAGTTAGTTAATTAAAATTTGAGTTATTGACGAAAAGCCCTTTAGTTTTGCTATGGGTTTTTATACTAAACTGTAATTTTTATCTTTAGAAAAAAAAATCCTCATTATGAAATACGCCATTGCTATTTTTTCTCTTTTGTTAGCCCTAACAGTCAACGCACAATCTCTTGAATCTCCTTCTAAAACCATCAGTTTGGAGTTTAAGTTGATCAACAAAGGAGCGCCGAGTTATTCAGTTACTTACAAAAATAAACCCGTACTATTATCGAGTTTAATGGGGATCTACCAAAAAGATGCTGCCGATTTAGCGTCGCATTTCACCATAGAAAATTCTAAAACAAGCACGTTCAACGAAAGTTGGAAACCGGTCTTAGGAGAACAAGCCCAAATTGTAAACCATTACAACGAACTAACCATTTCCTTACTACAAATGGGAACCGGTAAAAAAATGAACATCATCTTCCGTGCTTTCGACGAAGGTGTTGCTTTCCGTTATGAATTTCCAAAACAACAAGATTTAAACTATTTCATTATCTCGGATGAAAAATCAGAATTTAATCTAGCGGGAAACCACAAAACGTTTTGGATTCCGGGAGATTATGACAGTCAAGAATATGCCTACAATGAAACCAAAATTTCAGAAATCAATACCGACAACATCAATAAAAATAATGGCATCGCTTTAAAAACAATCGGAAGTAAATTTCGTGTGCAATCGCCCTTAATGATGAAATCAGCCGATGGGTTGTATATCAATATTTTTGAAGCTGCCGTGGTAAATTACCCAGTAATGCATTTGGATGTAGTTCCGAATGAATACAAATTAACCTCGCATTTAGTTCCGAATGCTTTAGGCGACAAAGCTTATTTGCAAACTCCATGCGTTTCACCTTGGAGAACCGTCATGGTAAGCGATGATGCCAGAGATATCATCGGTTCCAAAATGATTTTAAACTTAAACGATCCGTGCAAATTAGATGATACGTCTTGGATTAAACCCATGAAATACGTCGGGATTTGGTGGGAAATGCACGTGGGTAAATCCACTTGGGATTACGCCGGTTCACAAAATGCGCAAAATGCTGCCAACAAAGAATTGGTTCCAACAGGAAAACACGGAGCGACCACTACCAATACCAAACGCTACATCGACTTTGCCGCGAAAAATGGTTTCGATGGCGTATTAGTGGAAGGCTGGAACGTAGGCTGGGAAGATTGGTTCGGGAACTGGAAAGAGGAAGTCTTTGATTTTACCACGCCTTATCCCGATTTCGATTTGAAAGTTGTAAATGATTATGCCAAATCTAAAGGGATCAAAATGATTATGCACAACGAAACTTCGGGTTCGGTAGCCAATTACGAAAGACATTTAGACCGTTCGTTCGACTTAATGAAAAAGTACGGCTATCCAGCTGTGAAAACCGGTTACGTGGGTAAAATCATTCCGCGTGGTGAATTTCACGATGGACAAAGTATGGTGAATCATTTCAATTTCGTTGCCCGCCGCGCCGCCGATTTCCAACTAATGGTCAATTCACACGAAAGTTCTCGACCAACAGGGTATAGCAGAACTTATCCGAATTACATCGCTGCTGAAGCCGCTCGTGGGAATGAATTCAATGCTTGGAGCGTAGGGAATCCGCCCATGCATGAAACTATTTTGCCGTTTACCCGATTGTTAGGAGGACCAATGGATTATACACCCGGAATCTTCGAAATCAAAATGAGTATTTACGACAAAACCAAAACAGAACAAGTGCACACTACTTTATCCAAACAATTGGCGTTATACCTAACTATGTATTCCCCGCTGCAAATGGCGGCCGATTTGCCTGAGAATTACGAAAAATATCCGGATGCTTTTCAGTTCATCAAAGATGTCGCAGTCGATTGGGATCAAAGCACTTATCTAGAAGCGGAACCGGGAGATTACATCACCGTAGCACGAAAAGCAAAAGGTTCCGAGAATTGGTTTTTAGGTGCTATCACCGACGAAAATCCAAGAACTTCTGAAATTAAATTGAATTTCTTATCCCCCAATCAAAAATACAAAGCTACCATGTACCAAGATGGAAAAACAGCGCATTGGAAAAATAATCCTATTAGTTATGAAATCAAAACGGTTGTAGTCAACTCTAAGTCAAAACTAAAATTAGTCCTGGCAGCAGGTGGTGGAACCGCGATTAGTTTTGTGCCAATTAAATAATTTCTATTTAACCAATTCCTGCTGTCCACGGCAAACACGCCCACAAAAACGTTTCTTTCCTGTGGTGTATGGTGTCAATATTATTTTCAAATCGAAGCGTTTAATGCCAATGGAGTAGGATTGAATTACTTGGTCATGAAATTGGAATACGGTTTTCGGATGGTTCGCAAACGTTGTATTTCTGAAAATTTTCCGTTAAGAAAACGATTTCGTTAATAACTATTTTAGGTGTTTTGTCCGTACTATTATTATAAATGTATATTTATCTAAAATTAGATAGTTTTTATTGCCACTATCTTATTTTTTTAAGACAATAATTATAATTTGACCAACAACAGCTCTCTTAATCACTATTTAATCAAAAAAACCAGCATGAATTCACAAAATTTAAAGACCAATTGGGCACAATTCATTCCGTTAGTAATCGTATTTTTCTTTTGGGGCTTTGTTGCCGCTAGTAACGATATTTTAATTCCAGTTTTTAGAAAAGCATTTGACTTATCTCAAGGGGAAAGTCAGTTAGTTTCTTTGGCTTTTTACATTGCTTATACGGTTGGTTCTTTAATTTACATGGGAATTTCGGTGTTGATTAAAGAAGATTTGGTCAATAAAATTGGCTATAAAAATGGGTTAGCGTTGGGCTTAACAATATCTGCTTTGGGAACTTTATTGTTTTATCCTGCTGCAAATACAGGCTCGTTTCCTTTAATGTTATGTGGTTTGTTTACGGTTGCTCTCGGGTTTTCCTTACAACAGACTGTAGCAAATCCGCTAGCCATTGCTTTGGGTCCGATTACAACAGGATCGCAAAGGTTAACGTTAGCAGGAGGAATTAATAATTTAGGAACTACTATCGGACCGCTAATTGTTAGTTTTGCTATTTTCGGATCGGCTACTTCTACTAGTACGGAAATGAGTATTGAAAGCGTTAAAATCCCTTATTTGGTATTAGGAATTGCTTTTTTAGTAGTAGCCGTTTTATTAAAATTTTCCTCATTGCCAGACAAGCCACAAGCTATTGTTGAAGTTGAAGGCGACACCCATACTTCTAGAAGTTCGGCATTAAAATACCCGCAATTAGTCTTAGGGATGATTGCCATTTTCATCTATGTTGGAGTTGAAGTTTCTACGGCTAGTAATTTGCCAGCCTATATGGAAAAAAACTTAGGATTCTTAACCAAAGAGATTGCACCCTACATTTCACTTTATTGGGCCAGTTTAATGATTGGTCGTTGGACAGGAGCCGTTGAAGCCTTTACGGACAATATGAATTGGCAGAAAATCCTTCGATTCATGGCACCTTATTTAGCCTTCGGAGTGTTTTTATTTGTGAATGCAGTTGCCAAACATGACTTGAGTCCGTTTTATGTGTATGCCTTAATTATTATAGTTTTAATTTTAGCCGACATTGCCAGTAAAGGAAATCCAGCCCGAATGTTACTAATCTTTTCTGTTTTAGGAATTTTTGCTTTGTTAATCGGAATGGTTACTTCAGGAATGACTAGTGTGTATGCCTTTATCAGCGTTGGTTTGTTTTGTAGTACCCTTTGGCCTTGTATTTTTACATTAGCCATTAGTGGATTAGGAAAACATACCAGCCAAGGAAGTAGTTTTTTGATTATGATGATTATGGGCGGTGGAATCGTAAGTTGGTTGCAAGGATTTATTGCCGATAGAACCGATATTCATTTTAGCTATATTGTAGGGGTATTCTGTTTTGCCTACTTAGCATTTTATGCTTGGAAAGTTAGTGGCATCTTAAAAAATCAAGGAATCAATTTTGATAAGAAAATCAGTGGTGGGCATTAAATAAATTTTTGACTAGTCCTAAATAATCTGTATCGATTATTTAGGACTAGTCATGTTTTAGAAGCCGCAATACACGAAGCGTCTCATTAAATAGCTGGAGGATTATATTTTAAAAATTCCTCCAAATTCTATGATTCTTTGAAAAAAGTAGAACTCTTGCGAAGCGCTGTCGTCTGTGCTTTTAGTAGTTCGAATAGCCCCCATATTGATATAGCCCCCCTTTAATTCCCCTTGCACATAAAAATGCTTTAAGAACGTAATGTTGATCCCGGCTTTTGCAGAAACCCCATATCCCGAAACATGAAAATCATCATGTCGGTCTTTACCTAACAATTTGGTATTGGTTTTAGGATACAAAATTCCACCACCTATGCCTTCCGTTACGTTGATTTGAATTTTATCAGTATTCCCAATTTTGAATAGTTTGGAAACATCGTCAAATCTAGAAACTTCGGGGTGAATATAATTCAATCCATCAGTGTGTTCGTATGTTAAAAACTTTTCGGTCAACAACACTTGATTGCCCGGTAGGGTCTCATCATAAGTACCCGCATCTGGATAATAGCCTTTGTAGGTTGCTGCCCCGTATTGATCCATCACATATTTCATATGATCCAAACCAATCGTAACGCTGTAATGATCTGTGATAAAGTACCCCAATCTAAAGTTGGTTTGAGGAATAGTCATTCTTCCGGGATTAACATAATCAATTTGCCATCCTTTTGGCTTGTCATGAGCTGTAATGTTATACAAGGTAAAGTTGTAATTTTTTCCTGTAAACGTTACGTCCGATGAAGAAAAGGATTCCCGATTTCCACCCCAAGAAACAAAGAATTTTCCTTTATTGTGCGCCGTATATTTTTCCTGAATTTTAGGAGTTTCTTGTGCAAAAGTTGCTGATACAAAACCAAGCAAGCATAGGACTAAGAAAATGGTATTATTTTTCAAAATGTATTAATGATTAAATGTTAAAAAGTGTTTATGGTTTTTCGAATCGCGACCAATCGGGTCATCAATCCTTCAAAAAGGTCTAAATGCAACATGTTTGCACCGTCACTTTTCGCATTCGCTGGATCGAAATGAGTTTCTATAAAAATTCCATCGACGCCAACTGCAATTCCGGCTCTAGCCACAGTCTCAATCATATCAGGTCTTCCTCCGGTAACACCCACTGTTTGATTGGGCTGTTGCAAAGAATGCGTCACATCCAAAACGGTGGTCGCATATTGTTGCATGGTTGGAATTCCTCTAAAATCAACAATCATATCTTGATAGCCAAACATAGTACCACGATCGGTTACCATCACATTTTCATTGTGGCAATCCAATACTTTTTGAACGGCATGCTTCATACTTTCTGGACTCATGAATTGACCTTTCTTCAAATTGACTACTTTTCCCGTATTGGCTGCAGCCACCACCAAATCGGTTTGGCGCACCAAGAATGCTGGAATTTGCAATACATCAACATATTGCGCTGCCAGTTCGGCATCTTCATTAGTATGAATATCGGTAACTGTAGGAACATGAAAAGTTTCTGAAACTTTACGAAGTATTTTCAATGCTTTTTCATCGCCAATTCCCGAAAAGCTGTCTATTCTAGAACGATTCGCTTTTTTAAATGAGCCTTTAAAAACAAATGGAATTTGCAATTTATCGGTAATGCCTACTAGTTTCTCGGCAATGCGCATCGCCATTTCTTCGCCTTCAATGGCACACGGGCCAGCCAAAAGAAAAAAATTGCCGCTATCGGTGTGCTTAATTTGTGGTATCTGATGTATCTTCATAATCCTATTTTGATGGCGCAAAGATACTTATCCAATATGAATATTATAGGAAGAATACTCTTTTTTTAGGTTTGTTGATTTTTATTTTTTAGGAGCTCGGGTCGAGCTGTTCGCTTTATTTAGGTCTCTTAAAAACAAAGTTGAACCCCTTGCTTTTAAGAGACCGGAGTTGCCATTACGCACCAGCAAAGCGAACTGGAGAAGGAATGTGGGTTAGGGTAGCGGCCTATAGAAAATCAGTCCTATTCGTTACGCTTTAAAGTAAATCCAACCGGAACTAACAAGGCGCCTTTTTCAAAGTAATTCAAGTAAAGCCTAACCGGTTCTTTTTGACCTTCCCAAGTAATTTCGTAAATATCTAAGGAACCAGCACCGATTTCCGTCTTATTAGAAGGAAACGGACAGCAAGTATCCACTTTTTTATAAGAAATTTTTTTGCCTTTTGGACCGGCTAAAGCATTCAAATAACGCTCTTGATTGGCATTTTCATCACGTGTATTTCTAAAAAATACATTCACGGGATAATCTTTGTCGTACCCATATTTTTTGTCTTTACTATATTCTGTAAGTACAAAAGTATTGGTAGCCGATAGTTTGGGAACCGGTGCCGTATCGTCTATATTTCTTAAAGTCGATTTAGTACTCACACAGGAACTGAAAATAAAAACCAAAAGCAGCAAAGTAAGTCCATTATTTTTCATCCGAATTATTTTTTAGTTTTAACTAATAACGCAACAATCGCCGAGGTTAGTACACCCATCGACAATCCTCCAAAAACACCTTGTAGCATAAAGCTTTTTAAACTAAAAAATAGTTCTGCTTGTGCTAGAGTTTGCTTTTTGTGCGACACCGTATACTGAATACTATTCGTAAAATATGTAGGAGTAAGATAGGTATAGGTAACATATTGCACTATTGGACTCAACAAACTGATTACAAACGAAAGGGCAATTCCGGTAATAAATCCTTGCTTCCAATCCATTGTTCCTGGGTAGAAATTCTTTTTTTTATCCAATAGCGCCAAAAAATAGATAAGGACAGCCACAATACCAAACAAGTTGGTATAAATAGGTTGTATAGCAATATGCTGATCATGCCAGCCCATTGTTTTTTCAAATATCATCCAAACTAACGACAGCAAACTATACTGAATGCCCCATTTGATTTCTATTGCAAATTTTTTCATAAAAACTGATTCTAATCCGAATCAAAAATAGTAGTTTATTTTTATACCTGTATCTTTAGAGCTCAATTCAATGGAATTATTATTTTTGTAAAAAATAGACAACATGGATTTTCTTTCTCATACGTGGCATTGGTCGATTGCCGGTTTTCTTATTGCATTAATCATGTTATCCCTGAATTATTTTGGCAAAGTTTTCGGACTGTCTTACAACCTTCGCACCTTGTGCACATTAGCGGGTGCTGATAAATGCGATGATTTTTTTAAATTCGACACCAAATCGCAATATTGGAATTTATTGGTAGTCTTTGGAGCTATGATCGGCGGGTTTGTAGCCGTGCATTTTTTGAGCGACCCTACTAATGTTTCACTGAATCCGCAAACAATTAAGCAACTTGCAGCCATGGGTATTGATGCTCCTAATGGGAAATTATTACCTAATGTGTTGTTTGGAAATCAAATCTTTCAATCGCCTAAAATTATTTTTATTTTAGTGGTGGGTGGGCTCTTAATTGGTTTTGGCTCTCGCTATGCGGGCGGTTGTACGTCGGGTCATGCCATTGCTGGAATGAGCAATTTGCAAAGACAATCTCTAAAAGCAGTGTTTGGTTTTTTTGTAGGCGGCTTTATCATGTCGCACTTTATCCTGCCGTTAATTTTTTAAGAAATGAAAAGTTTAAAATTTAGTATAGTAGGTTTTGTTTTCGGGATTGTTTTAACAAAATCGGAAGCCGTTTCTTGGTACCGAATTTATGAAATGTTCCAATTTCAATCCTTTCACATGTTCGGAATTATTATGGTAGCCATTGCTACAGGGACTATCGGATTGCAAATAATAAAAAGAAACCACATCAAATCTAGTGAAGGTAAACCCATTGAAATTGCCGATAAAGAAAAAGGTTCTTTCCGGTATTGGATTGGTGGTTTGTTATTTGGACTAGGTTGGGCTTTAGTAGGCGCTTGCCCTGGACCCATTTTTATACTTTTAGGTGCTGGATTTCTACCAATTATTTTCGTTTTGTTTGGAGCGCTTTTAGGAACTTTTCTATACGGTTTGATTAAAGATAAATTGCCTCATTAATTTGCAGTGCATGACATTTATCACCTATTTTTATTTTCAGTGAAACTACTTTTGGGATACTAAATACAGTATTATGAAAGCTACAATTAATATCCAAAATTTAAAATGTGATGGTTGTGGAAGTACCATTGCTAAAAAGTTAAATGGCCTCCATGGCATTAGTAATGTCAGTGTTTTTCTAGAAAAAAGTCAAGTTACTTTAGATTGCGAAAGTGATTTGAATTTGCTTGATGCCAAAGAGACTCTTAAAAAAATTGGTTATCCAGAAATAGGAGAAGACAATTCTCTTGGAACCAAAGCGAAATCCTATGTGAGTTGTGCCATGGGAAAAATGAGTTAACTATCAATACGCGATTCAAAGTAATTTTAGTTATCGCTATTTTTTTGATTTAAATTTAATATCCCATGAACTATGGCGTATTGTGCCATCAAATAGGGAAGCATAATCCAAAACAAGGCAAAGGGTAACGCGGTGTTAAATTTATTAATTGCTAACAAACTATCTGAAATTACAAAGGCTACAGCCCCAATTAGGATAAAATATTTTCCTATTTTCTTCCAACTAAAATACCCAAGGAATGCTACGATCAGCATGATAGAAATCGTTGTCGCATATAGGGTTACTGGAATTTTGAGCGCTCCTAATGTTGGAAACAACAACGCTAGCATACTTTTTAAATAAAACAAGACTACTAAAATTAGGACCCAAAACAATGGGGTTTTGCCGCCATTGTAATCTTTTTTTTGCTGAATAAAAAGGGTAATGTAACTAAGATGACCAATTAGAAACGAAATTAACCCCAAAATAAAATAGAGTTCGTTTCTATCAGCAAAAAGCAAAATCACATCGCCAATCCAGGAGAATAGGAGTGCTATTAGCAACCATTTTTGAGTTGAAAACTTCCCAAACCGAACCACTGCAAACAGCAAAAAAGGAAGTAAAAATGGTTTTAAAAACCAAGCAAAATCGTCTTTACCAATAAGAATCAAAATCAAATAAAGAATGCTAAAACTGATGTAACTGTTCAGAAGGATTGTGTTTTTCATAATTAAAAATTAAGAAGTAACGGTTCGGGATTTTTGATTCTTAAAATCTAAGAAATCTAAAATAGGTGTAGTTTACTATTTTAGATTAAACAATTTCGGCGCTTAAACCAGCTTCTAACAATTGCGTACATTGTGGTTTTAATTCATCATAAGAGCCTGTTTTTACAGTGCATTTCCCTTTGTAATGTACTAAGATGGCGCACTGTTCCGCTTGTTCTGAGCAATGATCACAAACCCGAATCAGTGTTTCTATAACATGATCAAACGTATTGACATCGTCATTGTACAAGACAATTTCATTATTGATCCCGATTGCTTCTAGTACAGAAGTTTCTCTTTTTGTTTTTTCGATAGTAGCCATTTTCAAATCTTTTTTGAATGAGTAGCTTTGGGGTTATTATTGGATTTATTTTCAGTTGAAATCCAATACTAATTTACATATTTCAATGATACCCAATTGTTTCTTTGAAATTTTTTCACATAGGTCAATCCCTTTTCGGTGCAGGAAGCATCAATAAACGGAATGTCTTCTTCGTAAAAGCCACTCAATAGTAAAATTCCATTAGGAAGCAAACAGTTGACATAGCTTTGCATATCGTTCAATAAAATATTCCGATTGATATTGGCGATAATTAACTCGTATTTTTGCTCTTGCAGCATGCTGGCATCGCCTTCGTAAACGGTGATGTGATGACAATTATTCCGTTCGGCATTTTCAATAGAATTCAAATAACACCAATTGTCAATATCAATAGCATCAATAGGTAGTGCGCCTTTCATTTCGGCCAGAATCGCTAAAATGGCGGTACCACAACCCATATCGAGGGTTTTTAATCCAGTGACATCGGTTTCTAATAGGTGTTGAATCATCATGTGCGTGGTTTCATGATGTCCGGTTCCGAAACTCATTTTGGGTTCTATAATAATATCAAATTGGGCAGCTGTTTTCGGATGGAAAGGAGCACGAACGTGGCAAATTCCATCTACAACAATGGGTTCGAAATTTTTTTCCCATTCTTCATTCCAGTTGACTTGTTCAATTTCTTCCACGGTGTAGGAAATAATGAATTGTGGCGAATTCAAAATGAAAACATCGTCTAAGAGGTTTTCTTCCCATAGCTGTTTCTGAATGTAGGCGGTAACTCCAAATTCGCTTTCTACAAAACTTTCAAAAGGCAACTCTCCTAATTCGGCAACCAAAATTTCGGCTCCTAATTCTTTGGGTTCAATAGTAAAGTGGTATCCTAAATAGGTATTTGCCATAATTGTATTTAAAAAAAGTAATTCTTTATTTTGTATTTGAAATTTATAGGGCATTCACGATGGCAGCAAAATCATCGGCTTTCAATGCCGCGCCACCAATCAAACCTCCATCTACATCGGGTTTTGAGAATATTTCTTTGGCATTATCTGGTTTTACACTGCCGCCATAAAGAATGGAAACATCGTCAGCAACATCATTTCCAAAAGCTTTGCGAACGGTTTCTCGGATGAATAAATGCATTTCTTGCGCTTGTTCTGGACTGGCTGTTTCCCCCGTTCCGATGGCCCAAACAGGTTCATAAGCCAAGACGATACTTTCCCAAGATGCTTTGTCTAAGTGGAATAATCCGTCACGCAGTTGATTTTCAACTACATTAAAATGCTGGTTGTTTTGACGGTCTTTCAATTCTTCCCCAAAACAAAAAATCACTCGCATATTGTGTTGTAAGGCTTTGTCTACTTTGAAAGCAATGATGGCATCAGTTTCATTAAAAATAGAACGCCGCTCTGAATGACCTAGGATTACGGTATTTACGCCAATGCTTTTTAACATATCGGCAGAAACTTCACCGGTGTAAGCGCCATTTTCGGCTTGATGCATGTTTTGTGCGGCTACCTCAATGTTAGTGAATTCTAAATGATCCACAGCCGAAGCTAAGTTGACAAAGGTGGGCGCTACGATAATTTGTACTTCTTTATCAGTTGGCAGTTTATCAATTAAGGTGTTCAATAGATCTTCCGTTTCTTCAGCATTTTTATGCATTTTCCAGTTGCCGGCAACAATTTTATGTCTCATTATTTAAGGGATTTTAAAGTCGAATTTATTTTATCGAAATCAGTTTCTATGGCTCTATACACTACGATCGTTCCTTTTTTATCTAGGATAATGTATCTTGGAATCCAATCTAAATCTATTGCTTTTCCAAAAGTTCCTTTCATACCATCGTTAGCCATGAAGTGTTCTCCGTTGAGTTCGTGTTTTTCAATTCCGACTTTCCATTTGTCAGCGGTTTTATCCATGGATAGAAAAACATAGGTGACATCTGGATTATTGGCTTGTAATTCTTTAATTTTAGGCATCGCTTTCACGCAATCGCCACACCATGAAGCCCATACTTCTATAACGACTGTTTTACCTTTGTATTTGTTTAAAATATCTTTAAAAGCCACTTGATTTCCATCTGCACTTAACAGAGTTTCGGATAAAGCTTCTTTGGAGAAAGTAGTTTTTTCGGAGTAGGAACGAAAAGCCATAGCAACAACTACAAGTAGCGCTAATGCAAAAAATAGTTTATTCATTTTTATTTTTTTAAAGGAAATCAAAATTAAACAAACAGAGTTTAAAATATCCTAAATAAATAGTAATATTTCTCAAGAACAACAATTTCCGAGCTGAGATTTAATTGGTATCTGAATCGGAATCTTTTTGATCTTCCAAGAAAACACGATTGCTTCGTTTTCTTTTTTTAGGAAAATATTGTTTTTTGATCTTGTAAACCATGATAATAGCTGCAACAGACATAATGATACAGCCTAGTAAAATATTGAAAGTTACGCCCAATGGCGGTTTTTCCATAGCTGCTATATAATCTAGAATATAGTAGCCCACACAGAAACTAATAAAACTAAAAAATATTATCTGGTTATTCTTCTTCTTTCTATTTTTTCTAGTGTTACTAATACTATTATTATTACTACTAGATCTTCGACTTCTGCTCATGGTATAAATGCGATTAAATAAATTATAATTTTAATGTATTGCTGTCGTTATAATGAACTTTTTGGACCACAGTTCCTTTGTTTAATATGACAATACTTGGGTTGGCTCTTTCAATGGTTTTCAGCGTTGTGGCATCGCAAAAATAAAAATCAAAAGTAAATCCGAATTCTTTTTTTGCTTTTTCAATGGTTTCCTCACCAGTTGCCGTCATCGCAATGACTTTATATCCTTTAGTTTTGGCTTTTTGATTCAAACCTTCTAATATTTGCAATCCTTTTTTATCTGCTTTTTCGAGATCATAGGTTACAAAAACAAGTAGTTTGGGTTCTTCTAGCAGTTCGTCTTTATAGTCCGATCCGTCTTTTTCCATTGTAAAATCGTGAATCGGTGGTTTGTAACCTTCTGAAATCACATGGTCAATACGTTCTACGAAGGTAGCTCCCGTTGGAATTTTCATTAAGTCTTTTTCGGTGAAATTGGTATTGACGCCATTAACTTTATAGACAAACACCATTTCGACAACCGATTTTGGAGCCCCTTCTGGAATTTCCATCGCTTGTTTGACATTTGTACCCACTTTATAAGCTCTAAAATCTTTTAAAGGTAAATGATACAATACCCAATACCCCATAAAACTGCACAAAACCACTACTAAACTCACCAAGGCATTTCTGAAATTCGTATTGAAAAGCGGTTTAAGACGTTTCTCATTGAAAAATACTACCAGAATAAAAAAGAGCAAAATCACATCTTTTGTAAACGATTGCCAAGGGGTTAATTTAAGGGCATCACCAAAACAGCCGCAATCGGTAACTTTATTGAAATAGGCGGCATAAAAGGTAAGAAACGTAAAATAAATAATCATGAGCAACAAACTCCACAGCGTGAATTTTGGCTTGAAACCAATCAACAACATGAAGCCTAAAACCGTTTCAAAGATGACAATAAATAGTGCAATAGGTAAGGCGTACGGAACCAAAACAGGTAAGTTCAACACCGTTTCACTAAAATATTCACTGAGTTTATAGGAAAATCCAATAGGGTCGTTGAGTTTGATTAATCCGGAAATGATAAACAATAATCCGACAAAAATTCTGGAAAACGGAACTAAGATGCTTTTCATGTGCTTGTTGTTTTGCTACAGTACGTAAAAGTAAGATAATTAATTTTAAAACTATAACTTCATTAAAATCAAAGCGAACACCGCATAATTAATCATATCCTGGTAATTGGCATCAATTCCTTCCGATACAATCGTCTTCCCTTTGTTATCTTCAATTTGTTTGACCCGCAACAGTTTTTGTAGTATTAAATCGGTCAAAGAATTAACCCGCATGTCACGCCAAGCTTCCCCGTAATCGTGGTTTTTAGCTTCCATTAATTCTTTGGTCATTTTGATTTTAGCATCATACAAAGCGGTTGCTTTTTCCACATTCAAATCAGGTTGTTCGACAACACCGAGTTCCAACTGAATCAATGCCATAATAGAGTAATTGATGATTCCAATAAATTCACCTTTTTCATCTTCTTCAATTTTACGAACTTCATTTTCCTGCAAACTGCGAATGCGTTGGGCTTTAATAAAAATTTGATCGGTTAAGGAAGGCAAACGAAGGATTCGCCAAGCACTGCCATAATCTTTCATTTTATTTAGAAAAAGCGTCCGACAAATCGTGATGACCTTGTCGTATTCTTGTGAAGTAGTATTCATTATTGGTGTATCTTTGTATTCAAATTTTCCCAAAAATAGTTTTTTTTTTTGAATCTAGAAGTACTAAAAAAGAAATAGCATGACAATTAATTGCCGAGGCCAATTGCTCGATCTTTCTACCCCAAAAGTTATGGGGATTTTGAACGTCACACCTAATTCGTTTTACGATGGAGGACAATTTCAAAAGGAAAAGGAAATACGGAATCAAGTGGAAAAAATGCTGGGCGAAGGCGCTTCTTTTATTGATGTAGGAGCCTATTCCAGCAAACCCAATGCCGAGTATGTGAGCGAAGCAGAAGAAGTTTCGAGAATGTTGCCCATAGTGCAATTGCTTCAGAAACATTTCCCCGAAGCGTTACTTTCGATAGATACTTTTAGAAGTGAAGTGGCTAAAGTGGCTTTAGATCATGGTGCGGCCATGATTAACGATATCTCAGCAGGAAATTTAGACGTTCAAATGATGAGTACGATTGCAGCATATCAGGTTCCGTATTGTATGATGCATATGAAAGGAACGCCACAAACTATGGCCACTTTGGCGCAATATGAAAACATAGTGAACGAAATGTTGTTTTACTTTTCCGAAAAAGTAGCACAAGCAAGAAGTCACGGAATTAACGACTTACTGCTAGATCCCGGATTTGGATTCGCCAAAACCATGGATCAGAATTATGAAGTTTTGCAAAAAATGGAGGTGCTTCAATTTTTAGAGTTGCCCATTCTAGTAGGTGTATCAAGAAAATCAATGGTGCACCAAGTTCTAAGTTCAAATGCGCAAGAAGCCTTAAATGGAACTACAGTTTTAAATACTCTAGCATTAACGAAAGGCGCTAAAATCTTAAGAGTACACGATGTAAAAGAAGCTGTTGAGTGCATTCAATTATTCGATAAAATGAATTCCACAAAATCGTAAATCTACAATCTTAAATCAAAAATTACTGATGGTGGTAGGGTTCATTTTTCAGAATTGTAAAGCCGCGATACAGTTGTTCAATAAAAAACAACCGAACCATTTGGTGTGAAAATGTCATTTTAGAAAGGGAGATTTTGCCATTTGCTTTGGCGTATAAGGCTTCAGAAAAACCATAGGGCCCACCAATGACAAATACTAAGGTTTTAATTCCGGCATTCATTTTCTTTTGTAATTCTTGAGCAAATTCAATGCTGGTAAAGGATTTCCCGTTTTCATCCAATAAAATTACATGATCCGTAGCAGTTATTTTTGCCAAAATGAGTTCGCCTTCTTTTTCTTTTTGTTGCCATTCGGAAAGATTTTTTACATTTTTGATATCGGGAATACTTTCCATTTCAAATTTGATGTAAAATGACAGTCGTTTTTGGTATTCTGCCATCAGTAATTCTAGGTTTTTTTGATCGGTTTTCCCGATGGCTAGTAGTTTAATGTTCATAATACCGCAAAAAGGTTTATTTTTTTTGAATAAATCGGTGAAGTAAGGCCAATATTGCAAAACCTTCGAAAGTCATTCCAACGATCAAAAGCAAACTAGAAAGCGGCCATTCTATTAACTTGAAAATCAATCCAAATCCGATAGCAATTAGACCAATTAAAAACAAAGCGAAAATTTGAGAATCTTTCATAATTATTCTTTTTTTTCCTTACTCAGGATTTCCCGCAGCAATAAAGCCGTTGAGGCGCCAATGGCAAAAATGGACAAAAACACGACCGCACGAGTATCTTCCGTACTACTGATGCTGCCATAATTTCCTAAAGTAGTGATAAGCAATACCGTTAGGATGATCTTTCTCCTTTTAATAGGATCCATTGTAACTTATTTTAAAACTCAAATATAAAAAAAGAAATGATACAGCTGCTTTTTAAAGGGTTAATCCCATCCTACAATTGCTTTTTTTGAGAATATTTCTAGTTTCGAGAAGTAAGAATCTATTTTTTAAAGGCGTGCATCCAAACCTTTTTTAGCTTGTGCTTTAATTTTATTTTGCATGAAATCAGTCCAGCCCAGGAGAATACCTTTGATTCCAAAAACAGGATCTTTAAATAGAATACTTTCATGATAACAACCGGCCATAATAGCAGCATCTTGCATAGAAAAGGCAGTGTAAAATTTTTCGATTATAGCAGAATGAGGATTCATTTTTTACGGATATAGCGCTTTAATTTGCTGTGCCGTATCATAACTTTTTTTAGAAGCATCGTAAGCTGTTGCAAAATATTTTATCTTATTGACTGCCGTAAAATTCCCAATTTGACTCGAAAATCCAGTGGTCTTTCCTTTAATATTAAAATGGATGGATTGTATTTCGGTATGTTTCAACCTATTCATTTCGACAGCAGCTAACGTATAATAAGAGCTAATTTGCGTACCGCTTATTTCTCGAATGCCTTTGTCAGTGCACGTAATTGTTTCATTGTTCATTAAAAAAAGGTAAGCGGTTCCGGCAATAATAAAAGTATTGTTTGACGTTTCGACAGTAATTTTTAATAGTCCGCCTTTTTCACTCTTGGCAATTTGAATTTTGGCACTTCCTGTTAAGGCATAATTTTCACAAATAAAATCCCAGGTTGGAGTAGCGGGATACGTTTTTGAATTTTGCAGGGTCATTAGTTCTTGACTAAAGGCAGCTGCCCCTACCAATAAGAATAAATTAAAAAGTCGTTTTACTATCATAAAAGTCGGTTCGTTTTTTGGAAGTTCTAAATAAAAGAAATCCCAACCGGTTGTGATTGGGATTTGTATTTCGGAATGGATATTTTAATACAAGCTAGGAAATTTTTTAGGATTGACTTCACTTAGCATCGCATAGACTTTTTCATAAATATCTTCAACGGAAGGTTTTGAAAAATAATCACCATCCGAACCATAAGCAGGACGGTGCTCTTTGGCCGTTAAGGTTTGCGGTTTGCTATCCAAATAATCGTACCCATTTTGGCCTTCTAAAATTTGTTGTAAAATAAATGCTGAAGCACCACCTGGAACATCTTCATCAATCACCAATATGCGGTTCGTTTTCATAATGCTTTTGACAATATCATGATTCACATCAAAAGGCAATAGCGACTGGATATCGATAATTTCGCAATCAATTCCTTTTTCAAACAACTCTTTGGCTGCTTGTTCAATTAATCGCAAAGTGGAACCATAGGAAACTAAAGTAATATCGGCACCTTCTCTAATAGTTTCGACAACTCCAATTGGGGTTTTGAAAGCACCTAAATTCGAGGGCATTTTTTCTTTTAAACGGTAGCCATTCAAACATTCAATAACTAAGGCCGGTTCGTCAGTTTCTAGCAAACTATTATAGAATCCTGCTGCTTTCGTCATGTTTCTTGGTACCAAAACATGAATCCCACGAATGGCATTAATGATCATTCCCATTGGGGAACCGGAATGCCAAATGCCTTCCAAGCGATGGCCGCGTGTTCGGATGATTAATGGGGCTTTTTGTTTTCCGCAAGTTCGGTATTGTAGAGTTGCCAAGTCATCACTCATGATTTGAATGGCATACAAAAGGTAATCGAGGTATTGTATTTCGGCAATAGGACGAAGGCCTCGCATTGCCATTCCAATACCTTGTCCGAGGATGGTGGCTTCTCGAATTCCGACATCGGCCACCCGAAGTTCACCATATTTTTCTTGCATGCCATCCAATCCTTGATTGACATCGCCAATGGTTCCGGCATCTTCACCAAAAACCATGACTTGCGGATATTTGGTAAACAAGACATCGAAATTATCACGAAGAATCATTCTTCCGTCGGTGTCTTCTGAATTTTCATCATAGGTTGGCTTCACTTCGGCTACTGAAAAAACATTCTCTTTTGAAGTAGAATGTAAATGCGAACTGAATTTAGGTTGAATTTTCTCGAAGTAACTAGTAATCCAACTCGAGAGCACTTTTTGGCCATTTTCTTGATGCACCATTCGAAGTACTTTACGAGCTGTAGTGATAATGTCTTTACGAATGGGTTCTTTAATGGAATTTAAATCGGTAGCATATTTTTGAATAAAAACTCGATTATCGCTCGTAGTTGCAATCGATTCTAACAAAGCAACTAATTCTTTTTGTTCACTAATTATTGGAGATAAAAAGGCGGTCCAAGCTGCTTTTTTTCCTTCTAGAACTTCCTTTTTTGCATCAGCATCAATCGCGTTTAGTGCTTCTTCCGAACCAATGTTATTGGAAATCATCCAGGATTTCATTTGCTTGACACAATCAAAATCGCCTTCCCATTCTAATCGATCCGCTTTTTTATACCGTTCGTGAGAACCCGAAGTGGAGTGCCCTTGTGGTTGTGTTAATTCGGTGACATGCACTAAAACCGGAACATGTTCTACACGGGCTATTTGCGATGCTTTTTCAAAAGTGGCAATCAATTCGGCGTAATCCCACCCTTTTACTTTTAGAATTTCGTAACCATTGTTGGCTTCATCACGCTGAAAGCCCTTTAAAATTTCAGAAATATTTTCTTTAGTAGTTTGGTCTTTGGCATGAACGGAGATTCCATAAGCATCATCCCAAACGCTAATAACCATAGGTACCTGTAATACACCAGCCGCATTGATGGTTTCAAAAAACAAACCTTCTGACGTACTAGCATTTCCAATAGTTCCCCAGGCCACTTCATTGCCATTGACGGAAAAATTGGTTGTATCAATTCCTTCTACTTGTCGGTAAATTTTTGAAGCTTGCGCCAATCCTAGCAAACGCGGCATTTGACCGGCAGTAGGGGAGATATCGGCACTAGAATTTCGTTGCTGGGTTAAGTCTTTCCAAGAACCGTCTTCGTTGATGCTTTTGGTGGCAAAGTGACCCCCCATTTGGCGTCCGCCCGACATCGGATCGTGTTCAATATCGGTATGACCATATAATCCAGCGAAAAATTGGGTAATGGTCAGTTGCTCAATCGCCATCATAAACGTTTGATCTCTATAATAGCCTGAGCGGAAATCACCTTTCTTGAAAGCTTTTGCCATAGCCAACTGTGGGACTTCTTTGCCGTCGCCGAAAATTCCGAATTTTGCTTTTCCGGTCAAAACTTCTCGTCTTCCCAAAAGGCTGCATTCGCGACTGATAACGGCAATTTTATAATCGTTCAGTACTTCTTTTTTGAAATCTTCAAAGGTCAGTACCGAATTGGCTTCTACTTGTGTCATATTGTGGATGCTATTGCTTTGGAAACAAATTTAATTAAAAAATGTCTTTATTTTCATCTTCTTTTTAAAAATATCTTTTTAAGATATCTGCAAGTATTTTTAAAGTTTGTTTCTCTTTTTTAATTATATCTTGATTAAAATTGAATTCATTAAAATATTGACAATTAAAACCTTATTTTTCTGAATATTAAAACCACTTCCGTGTAAACAAATTGATTAAGGTTTTAGGGTCGAAGGTAAAAATAAATCGAATTTTCTGACTGTACTGTGGTTGGCTAATTTCCCAACCTAAATTGGAGTAAACGGGTAAGTACAATTCGAAATAATCGGTGACTAAATTCAAACGAACACCACTGTCGTATATCCATTTTTCTGAGACCCCTTTGTTTTTTACCATTCCCAAATCACCATACAACTCAACCCAATTCCATACATTAAAACTACCATTGGTGGCTACTAACCATTGGTTTGCCAAATTTGGAATTACTTTCGATTTGAAGCCGCCTTCCGCCATTAAAAATTGCTGACTGAACAA
>CALPUN020000019.1 GCA_943326765.2 Bifidobacterium breve
CGAACATTGCTGTTCACTGGATTTTAAGTCCAGCGTGTCTACCAATTTCACCATCCGAGCAGTATGGTTTTGAGCGAAAAACGGGGCTCGAACCCGCGACCTCGACCTTGGCAAGGTCGCGCTCTACCAACTGAGCTATTTTCGCATTTCAATATTTTATTCAAACGCTACTTCTTCCGTAACGCGAGGGCAAATTTAATACTTTAATTCAATTTTACAAGTCTTTTTTATAAAAAAAATAGTCCAACACTATAACCTTCTGAATGCCTATTCATTAGTCTATTTTATTCTACTTCCTCAACAACATCCTTTTGATTTCATTGAGTTTCATCATTGCTTCAATAGGGGTTAAAGTATTGATGTCTAAACTCAAAATCTCTTCTTTAATTTCTTCCAATAGAGGATCGTCCAAATTGAAGAAACTCATTTGCATTTCTGCCTTCTCTGTTTTTAAACCATTTAGAGCATCACTGGAATGATCTTTCTCTAATTTTTTTAATAATTTTTGTGCCTTAGCGATTACCATTTGAGGCATTCCTGCCATTTTAGCCACATGAATCCCAAAACTATGAGCACTTCCTCCCTTCACTAATTTCCGAATAAACAAAACAGTATCTTTCAATTCTTTGACCGAAACATTGAAGTTCTGAATTCTTGGCAACAGCTCACTCATTTCATTCAACTCGTGATAATGAGTCGCAAATAATGTTTTGGGCTGGGTTGGGTGTTCATGTAAAAATTCAGCGATAGCCCAAGCTATGGAGATTCCGTCATAGGTACTTGTCCCTCTTCCGATTTCATCCAATAAAATCAAACTTCTTTCTGAAAGATTATTCAAAATAGAAGCCGTTTCATTCATCTCTACCATAAACGTAGATTCTCCCATTGAAATATTATCACTAGCCCCTACTCTGGTAAAAATTTTATCCACAACCCCCATTCGAACACTATCGGCAGGCACAAAACTCCCAATTTGTGCCAACAAAACAATTAATGCCGTTTGTCTTAATATGGCTGATTTACCCGACATATTTGGCCCCGTAATCATAATAAGTTGCTGGGTTTCTCTATCTAAAAATACATCGTTCGCTATATAAGGAACACCAACAGGTAATTGTTTTTCTATAACTGGATGGCGCCCGTTTTTAATATCCAATTCAAAAGAATCATCTAAATCAGGGCAAACATATTTGTTTTCTATCGCCAATTGCGCAAAAGATGTCAAACAATCCAATTGAGCAATTAAATGAGCATTCCATTGAACGGGCTTAATATACGTAGCAGTCCAACTGATTAATTGTTCAAACAAAGCCACTTCTAACTTATAGATTTTTTCCTCAGCTCCTAAGATTTTAGTTTCGTATTCTTTTAATTCTTCGGTGATATAGCGCTCCGCGTTGACAAGCGTTTGCTTGCGGATCCATTCTGAAGGAACTTTGTCTTTGTGTGTATTACGCACTTCTATATAATATCCAAAAACATTATTAAAAGAAATTTTTAAAGACGAAATACCCGTTCTTTCTGATTCTCTTGCTTCAATCCCTTCTAAAAACTCTTTACCTGAATTCGATATGGCTCTAAGCTCATCCAACTCTTCATTAACCCCTGAGGCAATGGCATTCCCTTTGGCTATAGCCACTGGTGCTTCTTGGTTTAAAGTAGCCGCAATCTTATCTCGCAATAAATCACAACTGTGCAAACTATCCCCTAAAATTCTAACAGCTTCTTGTTGGCTTTCGAGTGCTATTGCTTTTATGGGCAGTATCGCCTCCAAAGATTCTTTCAAATACACTACTTCCCGCGGCGAAACTTTTCCAGTAGCTATTTTAGAAATCAACCGTTCTAAATCTGAAATCTGTTTGATCTGAAATTGAATACTTTTCAAAACCTCTTGATTTTCCTTTAAATAAGCCACCACTTCATGGCGATTTTGAATCTGTTTTATATCCTTCAAAGGCAACGCCAACCAACGTTTCAACAAACGTCCTCCCATTGGCGAGAGTGTCTTATCTACGACATCCAATAGCGTCACTGCATTCGGATTATAACTGTGATACAATTCTAAATTGCGTATGGTAAACCGATCCATCCAAACATAAGCATCTTCTGCAATTCGCTGTAAGGAAGTGATGTGCTCTTTTTTGTTATGTTGTGTTTCCGATAGATAATACAAAATAGCCCCCGAAGCAATAATGCCCTCTTGCAAATCCTCAACTCCAAATCCTTTTAAGGTAGCTGTTTGAAAATGAGACGTCAGCTTTTCTAAAGCATAATCTTCTTTGTAAACCCAATCTTCAAGGTAAAAATGATGGTAATCTTCCCCGAAAGTTTCTCTAAAAGTATTCTTACTGATTTTAGCAATCAAAACTTCACTCGGATTGAAGTTTTGCAACAACTTATCTATATATTCATCCGTGCCTTGAGCTGTTAGAAACTCACCCGTAGAAACATCTAAAAACGAAATTCCAATGTTCTTTTTTCCAAAATAAATCGATGCCAAAAAATTATTGGTTTTCGATTGCAATACTTCGTCATTCAAAGAAACTCCGGGCGTCACTAATTCGGTAACTCCCCGTTTGACAATTGTTTTGGTCATTTTTGGATCTTCCAATTGATCACAAATAGCTACTCGAAGCCCTGCTTTTACTAATTTAGGCAAATACGTATTTAAAGAATGGTGTGGAAAACCCGCCAAGGCAGTTTCTGTTTCGGAACCTGCTCCCCGTTTGGTGAGTACAATCCCTAATATCTTAGAAGCGCGAACGGCATCTTCCCCAAAAGTTTCATAAAAATCACCTACCCGAAATAACAAACAAGCATCCGGATACTTCCTTTTTATCTCGTTGTATTGTTTCATTAATGGAGTCTCTTTTATTTCTTTTTCTTTGGCTGCCAAGGGAATTCTGGATTAATTAAGTTTTGAAATCGATTAGCGAATTTAAAAATTTTAAAGCGAATAAATAGCATTCCAAAAATTTAAATAATTTTAAGAAAGATTTAGGATGTTATTTGAAATTTTTATATAGTTTTGTCTTTGAATTTTAATTAAATCAACAATGAAAAAAATAGTATTATTAGCTCTATTAACCGTTTTTGGAGTAACCACTTCAAACGCTCAAGCTAAAAAAGCAACTAAAAAAGAAGCGGCTCCAGCTAAAGTTGAAACGCCTAAAGTAGAAGGAGCAGGAATGCTTTTTGAAAACGAAACTATCGATTACGGAACTTTGCCTCACAATGCTGATGGAAAACGTGAATTCGTATTCGTAAACAACGGAAACAAACCGTTAATTATTACTAACGCTACAGGTTCTTGTGGTTGTACTGTTCCAACTTTCCCTAAAGAGCCAATTGCTCCAGGTGCGAAAGCTATTATTGGCGTGAAATATGCTACTGATAGAGTGGGTGCTTTTACAAAAACAGTAACGGTAACTTCAAATGCCGAAGGACAAGCTTCAAAAGTACTTACTATTAAAGGTACCATCCTTGCAGATGAAACTCCAAAAGAGACTCCAAAAGGATAATTCCTTTTAAAAATAATTAAAAAGCTTCCTATTTTTAGGGAGCTTTTTTTATGTCCACCATTTATTCCCCTCGCCCATGCGTAAACTTGAAAACAGTGAACTTCAAAGAAAATCGATTCAAGATTTCAAAGAAGCAGCCAAAACTCCACTTATTCTAATCTTAGACGATATTCGTAGTTTGCACAATATTGGATCCGTATTTCGCACAGCAGATGCCTTCTTGATTGAAAAAATCTACTTGTGCGGCATCACCGCAACACCACCAAACAAAGAAATTCACAAAACAGCCTTAGGCGCCACCGAAACCGTAGCGTGGGAGCATGTTGAAAACGTTGTCTCACTTATTGACAAATTAAAAACCGACGGCGTTGAAGTGTATGCCATAGAGCAAGTGGAAAACTCCATATTTCTTCAAAATTTTAAAATGACAGGCAGTAAAAAGTACGCGCTAGTATTTGGAAACGAAGTCTTTGGCGTCAATCAGAATGCTATCGAAGCTTGCCATGGCACGATTGAAATCCCACAATTGGGCTCTAAGCATTCGCTCAATATTTCGGTAAGCGCCGGAATTGTAGTATGGGATTTGTTTAAAAAAATGCAGTTCTAATGGGCTAATTTGTTTTGAATTTCTTCTAAAACAAAAACATAATCTTCTTGTTTTTTTACAAAATCGCGATCTGAAACATCAATAATCAAAACATTCAAATCGGTTTGTGATTTAATATAATCCAAATACCCTTTATTGATTTTGTCTAAATAGTCTGCCTGAATTTCTTGCTCGTAACTACGGCCACGATGCTTGATGTTGGCTAGCAAACGCTCGGTATTTTGATACAAATAAACATACAAATCGGGTTTCGGCATTTCTTTATAGATGATTTCAAACAACTTGCGATACAAGCGGTATTCGTCTTCTGACAACGTTACTTTGGCAAAAATTAATGATTTGAAAATATGATAATCAGCCACTATAAAATCTTTAAACAAATCAAACTGAGCCAAATCATCGGCGATTTGTTGGTACCGATCTGCTAAAAACGACATCTCTAACGGAAAAGCATAGCGGTTTTGATCTTCGTAAAACTTAGGCAAAAACGGATTGTCAGCAAATCGTTCCAATACGGTTTTAGCGTTAAAATCTTGCGCAATTTTATTGGTCAATGTTGTCTTTCCTGCACCAATATTTCCTTCGATGGCAATGTAATTGAATTGATCCAACCGGATTTTTTGCAACGGAAAACGTAACGATTGCACTACTTTGCATTGGCTTTTATCTTCTGATGCCTTCAATAAATCTGGCAAATATTTTTGTAAAATAGGGTGCCGCCAATCTAAATTTAAATCGCGCATCGGCAATAAAACAAACATTCGTTCTTGCATGAAAGGATGCGGCACTTGCAACGTAGCCGAGGTGATGATTTCTTCATCAAAAGCAATCACATCAATGTCAATGCTTCTCGATTGATACCCTTCCGCTTGCGTGCGAACGCGGCCTAATTTTTTTTCAATCGCCAAAACAGCTTCCAAAACATGTTCCGCACTACTATTCGTGTGCAAAACCAAAGCGCAATTGTAAAACGCATCGCTATCAAACCCCCAAGATTTTGTTTCATACAATTGGGATACTTTCACTATCGTACCTAATTCCAAATGGATTAAATCAATAGCTTTTTGGATATTGGCAAGACGATCCCCTTGATTGCTTCCTAACGATAAAATAACTTGATGTTGCGAATTCATATTAACCGCAAATTAAGTAAAAGAATTTTAGAATAGAAGTATATTTGCACTGACTGTTAATAAATTTAATAACTCTTAAATTTGTAACACTTTGAAACCTTTTACAACCAATACGTAAAAAATAAACTATGAGATTTTTAGGAAATGTATTAGCAACAATAGTAGGCCTTTTTGTGTTTTGTATGATCTTCTTTTTTGGAATTATATTGATTGGCGCGCTCTTTGGCGGTGGCTCTGAAAAAGTAAGTGTCGAAAAAAATTCTGTAATCGAATTCGATTTATCTAAAGTAACTACCGATTATGCCGGCAAGTTCGACTACAAAGATTTTGAATACTTGAACGACAATAACAAACACGATGGATTGAGCGATATCTTACGTGCCATCAAAGAAGCCAAAACCGACGATCATATCAAAGGAATTTCCATCTTAAACGACGAGTCTAAATTAGGTATGGCTCAAATCAAGGCCGTGCGAAAAGCCTTGGAAGATTTCAAAAAATCAGGGAAGTTCGTTTTTGCATATGCCAATGTGTTCAGCCAGAAAGAATACTACCTGAATTCGGTGGCCAACACCATTTACCTTAATCCTATCGGAGAATTGGAATTCAAAGGACTTTCTTCGGAAGTTTTGTTTTTTAAAGATTTCCAAGACAAATACGGCATCAAAATGGAGGTGATTCGCCACGGTAAATATAAAAGTGCGGTAGAACCTTTTCTAGAAAATAAAATGAGCGATGCCAACCGAGAACAAATTTCAACACTTTTAAATTCGGTTTGGAATTCCGTTTTAAGCGACATCGCTGTGAGCCGAAATATTCCAGCAGCCAAACTAAATGAAATTGCAAACGGCCTTTTAGCCCGAACACCTGAAATGGCGAAAGCACAACACTTGGTAGACAAAATTACCTACGAAGATATTTATCATAATGACATTCGAAAAATACTAAATGTAGATTCTGACAAAGACTACAACACCATTTCTATTCTGGACTACGCCGAAAACGTTGCTTCTACCGCTAAAACCTACACGACCAAAGATAAAATTGCGATTATTTATGCGCAAGGAGAAATTGGCAGTGGCGAAGGTGATGTAAACGAAGTTGGAGAAGGCTCCATGCGTCGTTCCCTTAGAGAAGCGCGCTTAGACAACCAAGTAAAAGCCATTGTTTTGCGTATTGATTCTCCTGGAGGCGACGCGCTGACTTCAGACCTGATTTGGCGTGAAATTGAAAATACCAAAAAAGTAAAACCAGTAATTGTTTCTATGGGAAATTTAGCCGCTTCCGGTGGTTATTATATTGCTTGTAATGCCACGAAGATTTTTGCCGAAAACAATACCATCACAGGTTCTATTGGGGTGTTTGGGCTTTTGCCGAACTTCACGCAATTGACTTCTAAAATGGGCATCAATTCGGAACAAGTGAGCACCAACACTAATGCAGCCGACTATAGTATTTTCAAACCTTTAACCGAAAACTACAAAGCGTTTGCACAAGAAGGTGTCGAGAAAATTTATACCACTTTTGTATCGCGAGTAGCCGCTGGGAGAAAAATGACGTTTCCCCAAGTAGATGCTATTGGGCAAGGACGTGTTTGGTCGGGTGCCGATGCTCTTAAAATTGGACTCGTCGATGCCATCGGCGGAATGGATGATGCGCTACAATACGCCGCTCATTTGGTGAAAATTAAAGACTACAAAACGCAAAACTTTCCGGTTTATGAAAAAAACTTTGAGGACTTACTGGATGGTTTAGGCCTTCCGTTTCTGAAATCTAAAGAAAGCTTCATTCAAGCAGAAATCGGCGAAGAAAACTATAAAGTCATCCAACAAATCCGTCGTGTGCAAGCCAAAAAAGGAGTGCAAGCCAGTTTGCCTTTCGAAATAAACATTCAGTAAACACGAAAATACCTAGCAATTACGTTATACCTCCAAACCCTGCCGAGTCATGATAAAGAAAATTTTAAGAATTGTCGGAATAGTACTGCTACTACTAATCGCTTCCTTATTTGCCATTCCGTATTTTTTCAAAGATCAAATCAAAGCCAAAATTACCGAAGCCATCAACGAAAAAGTCGACGCTCGAGTGTCCTTTGCCGATGCCGATTTGAGTTTGTTTAAAAGTTTTCCTCAAGCCAACGTTTCCATCGACAAGCTTTTGATTATTAACAAAGCTCCTTTTGATGGCGATACGCTGATTTCTTTAGGCGAACTGAATTTGAAAATGTCCATCAAAGAACTTTTCAAAGGCAAAGATGAACCTATGAATATTGAAGCCCTTAGCACCGAAAATGGCCTTATCAATATTTTGTTCAACAAAGACGGACTAGGGAATTTCGATATCGCTCTAAAAGATCAAGACGAAAAAGATCCGACCAAAAGCAATGCACTTGCCTTAAAAATCAAAGAATACAAAGTCACCAATTTGAAATTCAAATACTTTGATGCAGCATCCAAAATTAAAATGGTGATTGACAGTTTGAACCATTCTGGAACGGGTGATTTTGCGAACTCCAAACTCGATTTGGTTACCAACTCTACCGCAAAAGTTTCTTTATTCATGGACAAAGCCAATTATATGAATCGCGTTCCCGTGACTTTGGATGCGGTGTTGGGAATTGATTTAGACCAAAGCAAATATACTTTCAAACAAAACAAAGCCTTAATCAATAAACTGCCTTTAGAATTTGATGGATTCATTCAATTGGTCGATGCTGGACAAGAATACGATTTGAAATTCAAAACGCCTACCTCTAGTTTTCAAAACTTCTTAGGCTTGATTCCGTTAACTTATTCCGGAAGTTTGAAAGACGTAAAAACTACTGGTGACTTTACCGTAGCAGGTTTTGCTAAAGGATTGTATTCCGACAAAAGCGTTCCGAAATTCAACATTGCGATTGCGTCTAACAACGCTTCGTTTCAATATCCGAACTTGCCAAAATCGGTGCAAAGCATTGTGATTGATACGAAAATTATCAACGAAACCGGATTGATGAATGACACTTATGTCAACCTAGACAAATTATCATTCCGAATCGATCAAGATGTTTTTAACGCGAAAGCCAACATTCGAAACATCGCTGAAAATGCCTTAGTGGATGCCGAATTGAAAGGGATTATCAACTTAGGGAATGTTTCTAAAGCGTATCCTATCAAACTAAAAGTGCCTCTCTCTGGAATTTTAGAGGCAAATGTGGCGACTAAATTCGATATGAAATCCGTCGAAACCAACCGGTACGAAAACATGCAAAACTCCGGAAACTTGACGCTGTCTGGATTCAAATATGTCGACGAAACCAACAAAGCGATGAACATCAACAAAGCTGTGGTGCAGTTTACCAATACCCGAATTAATTTACAAGAATTGGATTTGACCACCGGAAAAACCGACATGAAAGTCAACGGCGTTTTAGAAAATTTCTACGGATTTATGTTTAAAAATCAAGAATTGAAAGGAAACTTCAACATGATTTCCAATCAGTTTGCGGTGTCCGATTTTATGACGAAGGAATCTCCTAAAGCAAATGAAAAACCCAAAGAAGCCGTTAAAATTCCAGGGTACCTGAATTGTTCTTTAACCGCTAAAGCCAATACCGTTTTATACGACAATTTGGTGTTGAAAAACGTTTCGGGTAAAATCATTCTCAAAGACCAAAAGGCCACTTTAGAAAATGTAAAATCGTCCATATTTGGCGGACAAATTGCGGCTAATGGTTCGGTTTCCACCAAAGGAAAAACGCCGTTTTTTGATATGAATTTAGGTTTAAGTGCGGTGGACATTCAGCAAACGTTCACACAATTAGACATGTTGAAGAAAATCGCTCCCATTGCAGGTGTGATTAACGGGAAACTAAACTCCACCATCAAACTTTCCGGAAATTTGGATGCCAAAGAAATGACACCTGATTTGAATACGTTATCCGGTGATTTAGCAGGTCAATTGCTTTCTACCACGATCAATCCTAGCAATTCCGAACTATTGACCAAGTTGGATGACAATATAAGTTTTATCGATTTAAAGAAACTCAACCTCAACGATTTGAAAGCGGCTTTAAGCTTTCAAAACGGGAAAGTAACGGTAAAACCTTTTGACATAAAATACCAAGACATCAAAGTGAATGTTTCCGGGCAACACGGTTTTGACCAGAACATGAATTACAACTTGAAGTTTGATGTCCCTGCCAAATATTTAGGTGGCGAAGCGAACAAATTGATTGCTAAATTATCGCCAAGCGACATCACTAAATTGGAGAATATTCCGGTAAATGCGGTTCTTTCTGGGAATTTTAAAAACCCAAAAGTAACGACCGATATGAAAAGTGCGGCAACAAATTTAGCCACTCAATTGGTCAAACAACAAAAAGAAAAATTAGTGAAACAAGGCGTCAACGCGTTAGGTGATTTGTTAAATAGTGCCACTAAAAAAGACACTGCTAAATCGAATACACCCGTAAAAGAAGACATCAAAAAGAAAGCAGGTGATTTGTTGAACGGCTTGTTTAAGAAAAAATAATTAGATCGAAATACTCACTTGATAGCCTTCGGAGCTTCGGATATTAAAGACCGTTCCATCTTCAAATAGCAAATATTGCCCCTTTATTCCCATCAGAACGCCTTTGAAAAGAGGCGTTTTTTCTAAACTCAAACTAGTAACTTTCTTAGGATAAGTTAAAACCGGATACTCGAGTTCGTACAAGTCGTTTTTCTCATTACAAAAATACTCTTGCACTTCTTGAGGCAGTAATGGTTGCACGTTTGCTTTCTCTTGAATTAAATCAGTAGTCCCAATATCGTTGGTGAGCATCTTTCTCCAATTCGTTTTATCGGCAAAATGATTTTTCAAAGCGACTTCGGTGATGCCTGCCAGATAGCGATTGGGAACTTCCACAATGGCAATCGCTTTTTCAGCGCCTTGATCGATCCATCGGGTAGGCACTTGTGTCTTACGGGTCACTCCTACTTTAACTTCACTCGACAAAGCTAAATAAACAATGTGGGGCTGCAATTGTACTTTCGATTCGTAGTCCAAATCTCTATCGCCGATGCCTAAATGTGCCGTGCTCAATTCGGGTTTCATAATCCAGTCACCTACAGCTGGACTGGCATAAAAACAATCGTAGCAAAATCCTTGACGAAATATTTTTTTCTTTTTCCGACAATTCAAGCACTGATAGCCTTCCATTTGAATCGTAATTTCTTTGTTCAGCACTTGGTTGACATTCAAAAAACTATTTTCAAAAACAAGGTAATATTGAATTGGATTTCCAATTTCCGTTTGCATTTTGGTCAGCACGCCTTGATAAGTCATCGTTTGGTTTAGGATTTTAGTGATTTTTTACTATTTTTGGTAAAGCTGTAAAGTTATGGATTTGAATTTGAATTTTTCAAATCATAAATCGTCTATCGTAAATCAAAAAAATGCCATTACCAATCATTAATTCTTTTGCCTCCTGGGTTTTAAAGCAACGCATTCATCAAATGGAGTTGTTTTTGAAATATCCGAATGAAGTTCAGGAAGAATTGCTTATGAATTTGATTCGGTCGGCAGAAGGCACTTTTATTGGTAGTAAATACGATTTCTCTTCTATTAAATCGTATCATACTTTTACCGAACGTGTTCCCATTTCAACCTATGAAGAATTAGAACCGCTGATCGAGCAAACTCGACGTGGCGAGCAAAACATCATTTGGAACACGCCCATAAAATGGTTTGCCAAATCGAGCGGTACTACTAATGCCAAAAGCAAGTTTATTCCGGTTAGTAACGAAGCTTTGGAAGATTGTCATTACAAAGGCACGAAAGATTTGTTGTGTTTGTATTTGAACAACAACGAAAATTCAGAACTGTTTCTAGGAAAGAGTTTGCGGCTTGGCGGCAGTTCTCAAATATACGAAGACAACAATACTTGTTTCGGAGATTTGTCGGCCATCCTTATTGAAAACATGCCGATTTGGGCTGAATTCAGTAGCACACCCAGCAACCGCGTTTCATTAATGAGCGAATGGGAATCGAAAATCGCTGCCATTATCAACGAAACCAAGAACGAGAATGTTACTAGCTTTGCGGGTGTTCCTTCTTGGATGTTGGTTTTACTCAATAAAATATTGGAAGAAAGTGGCAAGACCAATTTATTGGATATTTGGCCCAACTTGGAAGTGTATTTCCATGGCGGCGTGAGCTTTGATCCGTATCGGGAACAGTACAAAAAGATACTTCCAAAAAGCGATTTTAAATACTACGAAATCTACAATGCCTCCGAAGGATTTTTTGCCATTCAAGATTTAAACGATTCCAGTGAATTGCTATTGATGTTGGATTATGGCATCTTTTATGAATTTATTCCGATGGATGTTTTTGGCACTTCGGAGCAACTAGCGGTTCGACTTGCTGATGTCGAATTAATGAAAAATTACGCTGTGGTGATTACAACCAATTCCGGATTATGGCGCTATCTCCTGGGCGATACTGTTCGCTTTACCTCCTTGAATCCGTATCGCATTCGGGTAACCGGCAGAACAAAACACCACATCAATGTTTTTGGCGAAGAATTGATGGTAGAAAACACCGATATGGCCATAGCCAAAGCTTGCGCCATTACCCATAGCGAAGTCGTAGATTATACCGTGGCTCCTATTTTTATGCAAGACAAAGAGAAAGGCGCTCACGAATGGATTATTGAATTCAAAGAAAATCCAAAAGATTATGCTGCCTTTCAAAAAATACTCGATGAAACTTTGCAGTCTTTAAATTCCGATTACGAAGCCAAGCGTTATAACAACATGACTTTGAATCCGTTAGTGATGCATGTAGCACGCCCGAACCTGTTCTACGATTGGTTGAAAGACCAGAATAAATTAGGCGGTCAGCATAAAATTCCAAGATTATCCAACCAGCGCGATTATTTAGAACAGTTGAAAAACTTGTCAGCGACTAGAAATCGACCTTAAAAAACAATGCCTTTATTGCTGATTTTTATTTCCCTATTCTCTTTTGGACCCACCGAATGCCTTGTGGCAGTATTCTAAAATAAAAAAAACCGTTTCTAAAATTTAGAAACGGTTTTTTGTTTTTGAATATGTCTTATTAAGACGCTATTTCCAATCTTTTTAAAAGATTTTTACTCAATGTATCTTTGGTATAATCTCTATCGATTCTTAGTGTTTTTTCATCCGAACTAGGCAATTCATACATCGCATCGGTTAAAATGGCTTCGCATAACGAGCGAAGTCCACGTGCTCCTAACTTATATTCTAAAGCTTTCTCTACAATAAAATCGAGGGCATCATCCGTAATGATAAACTTTACATCATCCATGGCAAACAGTTTTTGATACTGTTTTATTAACGCATTTTTAGGCTCGGTTAAAATGGCGCGTAAGGTTTCTCTATCTAAAGGATCCATATGAGTCAATACAGGAAGACGACCAATAATTTCCGGAATTAATCCGAAATCTTTGATGTCTTTTGGAATGATGTATTGCAATAAATTGTCTTTATCGATGTTGTCTACATTTTTAGAGGTGCTATATCCAACTGCTTGACGGTTGAGTCGCTTGGAAATGATGCGTTCAATACCATCAAATGCACCGCCAGCAATAAACAAAATATCTTTGGTATTGACCTCTACAAATTTCTGATCTGGATGTTTTCTACCTCCTTTTGGTGGAACGTTGACCACAGTTCCTTCCAACAATTTCAGCAAAGCTTGTTGAACACCTTCACCCGAAACGTCTCTGGTAATGGAAGGGTTATCACTTTTGCGAGCGATTTTATCAATCTCATCGATAAAAACAATCCCTCGTTCGGCTTTGGCAACATCGTAATCCGCTGCTTGAAGCAAACGGGTTAGGATGCTTTCAACATCTTCCCCTACGTAACCTGCTTCGGTTAATACCGTAGCATCTACTATAGCCAAAGGAACGTCTAGCATTCTGGCAATAGTTTTAGCGACTAAGGTTTTTCCTGTTCCGGTTTGCCCCACCATAATGATGTTGCTTTTTTCAATTTCTACATCATCATTCAACTGCTGTTGCATCAAACGTTTGTAGTGATTGTAAACCGCAACGGCCATTACTTTTTTAGTTTGGTCCTGACCGATAACATATTGGTCTAAAAAAGCTCTAATTTCTTTCGGCTTTTTTAAAATTAAATCGGCTATTAATTTAGAATTTCCGTTGGTTTTTAGTTCCTCTAGGACAATTCCGTGAGCTTGTTCAATACATTTATCACAAATGTGAGCATTGATTCCAGCAATTAAAAGATTGGTTTCTGGTTTTTTTCTGCCACAGAAAGAACAATCTAATACTTCTTTTGCCATTTTTTTTTATTTAAAGTTAAAGTCTGAAAACTTAACTATTTTTATCTTCTTAAAACTTCATCAATCATTCCGTACTCTTTGGCTTCGTCAGCAATCATCCAGTAATCGCGCTCGCTATCCTTATGCACTTTATCAAACGTTTGTCCTGAATGTTGAGAAATTATTTGGTATAATTCATCTTTCAGTTTCAACATTTCCCGCAGGTTAATTTCCATATCAGTAGCCACTCCTTGAGCTCCACCTGAAGGTTGGTGAATCATTACTCGTGAATGCGGTAACGCAGAACGTTTTCCTGCCGCACCAGCACACAATAAAACAGCTCCCATGGAAGCAGCCATACCGGTACAGATTGTAGCGACATCAGGTTTGATGTATTGCATTGTGTCATAAATCCCTAGTCCAGCATACACGCTTCCGCCCGGAGAATTCAAATAAATTTGAATGTCTTTAGAGGCGTCGGCACTTTCTAAAAACAACAATTGCGCTTGTACAATGTTAGCAATTTGATCGTCAATTCCTGTACCTAAAAAAATAATTCGATCCATCATCAAACGTGAAAAAACATCCAACTGAGAGATGTTTAACTGGCGTTCTTCTATGATGTAAGGGGTCATTCCTGTTGGCGTCATGGCGTTTACGAGCTTGTCGTAATACAAATTATTGACACCATGATGTTTTGTAGCAAATTTTTTAAATTCTTTACCGTAGTTCATGATCGTATGTCCTTTTTATAGCTTTTTTAAAATAAATTGAGCGCCGAAAATATCAATTTTCGACGCTCAAATATAATCATTTTTTTTAATCTATTCGCCGTACGAAGCCGCAATAAATTCTTGATAAGTCACTTCTTTTGTTTTGGCGTTGGCTTTCTCTTTAAAAAGTTGCAACATTTTATCGCTGGCCACTTGTTCAGAAAGTCTTTTCACTTCCTCTTGATTAGACAAAACTCTAGCAACGATTCCTTCTACTTCTTGATCTGTCGGATTCATTTGACCGTATTGCGCCATTTGTTGACGGATGGCATTGGTCGTAAATGTTTTTAAATCTTCGAAATTGATTTGAATATTACTTTGCGCTAAGGCTTTCCCTTCAATCAATTGAAAACGCAATCCTTTTTCAGATCTTTCAAATTCTATTTCCGCTTCTTCCGGAGACAGTTTCTTTTCTCCCACGGTTTGTAACCATTTTTTTAGAAAAGCTGCTGGCAACTCAAATTTGGTATTGTCGATTAAAAAGTTAGTCACATCGGCTACTAATTTTTGGTCGGCTTGTTGAGCAAATTGCTTCTCAGCATCTTCTTTGATTTTGGCTTTCAAATCCTCAACAGAAGCTACGGAGCCATCTCCAAAAAGCTTGTCGAACAATTCTTGGTTGAGTTCGGCTAAATCAGTTCCGTTAATTGCTTCAATTGTAAAATCAACATCTACCGCTAATCCGTGAACGTCATCATGACTCACTTTCATAACATCCATCAACTGATGATCATCCTCAAACAGCCCTTTAGTGTTAATAGTTATTACCTCCCCAACTTTTTTCCCCATAAACTTAGTGCCTGTTTTCTTATCTTTAAAAATAGACAATGGGAATGTCGTTGTAGACTTGATTTGCTTTTCTTCATTAACAAAAGTTCCTGTTACATCGCAATTTTCAGCCACCACTTCTTGAGAGATAGCCGTTCCGAATTGTTTCTGAATGCGAACCACTTGCTCGTCGATTAACTTGGTATCTGCCGTTACAATGTACTTTATGATGTTGTTTTTAGCCTCTAAGTCCAATTCGAATTCTGGCGCTAAACCTATTTCGAATTCGAACGTCAATTCTTCCGCATCCCAAGAAAAATTTTCATTGATTTTAGGAAGCGCCGAGCCCAAAAGATTCAATCGTTCCGATTGCAAATAGCGGCTTAGAGCCAATTCAACTACTTTGTTTACTTCTTCTACTTTGATGGCTTTTCCATATTGTTTTTCAACCAAATCTTTCGGAACAGCGCCTTTACGAAATCCTTTTACTGTTGCCAAAGGCATTTTTTCGTTGATTCTTTTTTGCACTTGTCCTTTGTAATCCATGTGCACCACCTGTAGAACTATTACTTCATTTACAGCATCAATTGCTACTCTTTTAATATCCATTGCTCGTCTTTTTACATAATAAAATTGGGTGGCAAAATTAAAACATTTTCACCACCCAAACAAGTTTTTAAAAGTATTGTACCAATATTATTTTTTGTCTGTTAATCCATAAAAAAGGGATTGCGAAATCGACAGAACAATGCTGAATAATAAGGCAGTCCAAAAATGTGCGATGTGAAAACCGCCGACAATTTTGGTGCATAACAAAATAATCAACGCATTGATTACTAAAAGAAACAATCCAAATGTAACAAGGGTAACCGGCAGTGTCAGTACTATTAAAATGGGTTTGACAAAAATATTGAGCAACCCCAATACCACTGCAACAATGATAGAGGTGGTAAAACTAACAACGACAACACCTGGCATGAAGTGGGCAATCACCATGACTAAAATGGCGGTGATTAAAATTCGGAGGATGATATTCATAACCTTGATTATTTATAGATAAATATAAGTCATTTAAATTTAATATTGATTTATTTCAAAAATGAACTGGTAATTTCAAAAAAGGCTTTCGGGTTTTCGGCGTGCAACCAATGCCCCACCTTGGGGATGGTTTTTAAAACGGCGTTCGGAAAGTGCTGTTGGATTCCTGTCCAATCTTCGTCTTTGATGTAATGGGAATTGCCACCCCGCACAAATAAAGTCGGTTTGTCAAAATGCGCATCGGGTGCTAAGGCGGTTCCGATTTGTTCGATTTCTTTGTTGAAAACAGGCAAGTTAAATCGGAAGGCTAACTGCCCGGGTTCTTGCCAATAAAGGCTTTTTAGTAAAAATTGTCGGGTTCCAAAATCTGGGATATAACGTGCTACTATTTCGTCTACTTGACTACGTTCTGGTTTTTGGGTGAAATCTACCGCGTTGAGTCCGGCGAGAATTTCTTGATGATGTGGTGCGTAGTATTTGGGTCCAATATCACCAACAATCAGTTTGTTAATTAAGGTCGGTTGCGTTGTTGCCAATAGCATCGCTACTTTTCCGCCCATCGAATGCCCAATAATGTCGGTATTTTGAATATTGTTTTCACGACAATAGTCGACGACGTCTTGCGCCATACTCTCGTAAGAAAAAACCTCCGAATGAAAACTACGTCCGTGATTTCTTAAATCTAGTAGATGCGCTTGATACCCTAGGGCGGCATATTGGGTTGCGAGGGTTTTCCAGTTGTCGGACATGCCAAAGAATCCGTGGAGGATTAGCAGTGGGGTTCCGGAGCCTTCTATTTTGGAGTAGAGCATTTTGGTTGTTGGTTGTTGGTTGATGGATTGCGTGAAGGATAGTAGTGGAAATCTTTTTGTTGTTTTAGAAAAAGCCTCTTGATTCTGCTCGGGTTGACAAAACAACAAAAAATTGCAACGGATAGCCTGACCCTTGTGGGCACGCCCAAAATTTATTTTAATTTATTCAAGTACATGTTGACCACATTGTCTAAACCCAAATACAGGGCTTCGCAGATGAGAGCGTGGCCGATGGAAACCTCTAACAACCCGGGGATATTTTGTTTGAAAAACTGAATATTATCGAGGCTTAGGTCGTGACCGGCGTTGATACCGAGTTCGAGTACGTTGGCCAATTCGGCTGCTTTGACATAGGGTTCGATGCCGTTCTGATTTCCTAAACCGTATTCGTGGGCGAAGGCTTCGGTATAGAGTTCGATGCGGTCGGCTCCGGTTTTTTTGGCACCTTCAATCATGGACAGTACTGGATCGACGAAGATGGAGGTTCGGATGTTGTGGTTGTTGAATTCTTGAATCACTTCAGTTAAATAGGCTTGGTGTTTCAAGGTATCCCAACCAGCGCTCGAAGTAATGGCACCAATAGCATCGGGCACTAAAGTGACTTGTGTAGGCTGCAATTCGAGCACTAAATCGATGAAATTGTGTTGCGGATTTCCTTCGATATTGTACTCGGTGTAGACCAATGGTTTCAAATCGCGCGCATCTTGGTAGCGGATATGGCGCTCGTCGGGACGCGGATGAATGGTGATGCCTTGGGCTCCGAATTGTTGGAGATCTTGGGCTACTTTTAAGAGATTCGGCACATTTCCGCCTCTTGCATTTCGTAGGGTTGCAATTTTATTGATATTTACACTTAACTTTGTCATGGTGCAGGAACTTGAAAAGGAATTTTTAATTTTCGATGTGCACAAAAATACGAAGTTATCGTAGGTGTTTTGGCATAAATTTGATTATTTTGCAACAGCAAATAGGTTCGCCGATTATGACAGAAATTAAAGAGTATATCAACCGAGATTTTAAGGCCATCAACAGTAGTGATTCGGTGGTTGACGTTCAGGATTTTTTCCATGAAATGTCTTTTTCGCACTTTCCAGTTTTGGAAGACAGTGTTTATTTGGGGTGCATTGCTTTGGATGACATTGTAACCTTTGATGCCGATAAGAAAATAGCCGATTATCGCTACGCGTTGGAAACTTTTTTTGCTCGTGACACGATGATTTGGCTCGATGTGTTAGAAGTTTTTGCGAAAAACCACACCAATATAGTTCCTGTTTTGGGTGAAAACAATGTTTATGTGGGGTATTACGAATTGGAAGACATTATTAAATTCTTTCATGAAACGCCTTTTTTGAAGGAACCAGGAGGTATTATTGTAGTGCAAAAACCGGTCTTGGATTATTCGATGGGGCAAATCACTCAGATCGTAGAAAGCAACAATGGAAAACTTTTGGGGTTGTTCATTTCGGAAGCTACAGTCGACACGGTTCAAGTAACCATGAAAATTAGTTTGGGCGCAATGAACGAGATTATTCAAACCTTCAGACGCTACAATTACGAGATCATTTCGGAGCATCACGAAGACAATTACATCAACAATTTGAAAGAAAGATCGGATTATTTAGACAAATATCTGAACATATAAATTTGGGGTTGCTGTTGTTTTGGTATTCCAATGAAAGCAACAAATAACCGAATCACTATTCTATGAAAGTAGCCATCTACGGACAATATTATCAAAATAGTACGGAGCCTATTATTAAAGACATCTTTGTTTTTTTTAACAGAAATCAAGTGGAGATCGTTATTGAAGCCGATTTTCTGAAGCTGTTGTATGAAAAAAAAATCGTAGAACGGGAATACAAAACGTTTCGCTCGCATACAGAACTAGATGCTACTTTCGACATGCTCTTAAGTATTGGAGGCGATGGAACGATGTTGCGTGCGGTTACTTTAGTACGAGATTCTGGGATTCCGATTTTGGGTGTAAATGCCGGGCGTTTGGGATTTTTAGCTTCCGTTCAAAAAGAGAACATTGCCAACTTTTTGCAATTCGTCATTGAAAAAAAATACACCATTTCGCCAAGAAGTTTGTTGTCGTTGCACTGTACGCCTGAAAATACTGAAATGGAAGCGATTGATTTTGCGTTGAATGAAATTTCGGTGAGTCGGAAAGACACTACCTCGATGATTACCATAGAAACTTATTTGGATGGAGAATTTTTAAACTCCTATTGGGCGGACGGATTGATTATTGCCACGCCGACAGGCTCTACTGGGTATTCGTTGAGTTGTGGCGGCCCTATCTTGACACCCAATGTATCAAGTTTGGTTATTACTCCTATTGCCCCACACAATTTGAATGCGCGACCGCTTGTTATTCCGGACCATACCGAGATTCGATTGAAAGTTACGGGACGGGAAGATTTTTATTTGGTTTCGTTGGATTCGCGAATTGCTTCGGTAGAAAACGAATCGGTTCTAACTATTAAGAAAACACCCTTCCAGATTAATATGGTGGAAATTCCAGAGGAAACCTTCTTGAAAACCTTGCGCAACAAAGTGCTTTGGGGCGAGGACAAAAGAAATTAATAGAATTTTTGCGGGTCTGCATACTACATTACACTAACTTCTCGTTTAGTTACTACCCTTTTAGTGAAGGATTTGTAGTTTTCATTAACCTTTAGATATAATTTAACAGAAATACGGATTTGATGTCAAATTAGTACTCATAATTATTATATTTGCACGCTATTTTCAATTCAATGAATCGCTTTTTAATTGTAATTCTATTCCTGTTTGGGGTTCTATCGGCCAAAGCGCAAATCCATGAAATTGGAGTGTTTTTAGGAGGCAGTAACTTCATCGGAGATGTTGGTCCAACAACTTATATCGCACCGAATGAATTGGCTTTTGGAATCTTGTATAAGTGGAATCGAAGCCCGAGACACAGTTGGCGGTTTTCCTATATGCAATCTAGAATTTCAAGCGATGATAAAAAGTCGGACATGCCTTCAAGAATTGCGCGAGGGTATCATTTTGAAAATAGCATTAAAGAAGTAACCGCAGGTTTGGAGTTTGATTTTTTTGATTTCAATTTGCACAACATGGAGACCAAATTCACACCCTATGTCTTTTCTGGCTTGAGTTATGTGCTTTATGATGGGTTGTTTTTTGTAGATGGAGAATCAAAATACGATTCCACACACGGTTCGCTTGCTATTCCGATGACCGTGGGTATTAAGGGGCGAATCTATGATAATTTTATAATTGGATTGGAATGTGGCACTCGGTTTACCTTTAAAGATGATTTGGACGGAAGCAGGCCACAGAATAAGAATTTGGATAATTTAAAATTTGGAAACATCAACAGCACCGATTGGTATGTATTCACAGGATTTACTTTAACGTATACCTTTGGAAACAAACCTTGTTTTTGTGCTAATTAACCGCATGAGTTTACAACAAAATATCAATACGGACAACTTACCCAACCATTTGGCCATTATTATGGACGGCAATGGTCGTTGGGCCAAGCAGAAAGGGTTTTTGAGAGCTTTTGGGCATGAAAATGGCACCAAGTCGGTTCGACTTGTGGTTGAAACTTGTGCTAAATTAGGAATTAAGAATCTCACCTTATATGCTTTTTCCACTGAAAACTGGAACCGCCCAAAACTGGAAGTCGAAACCTTGATGAGACTGTTGATTAGTTCTTTGAAAAATGAGCTAAAAACCTTGACAGAGAACAATATTCGGTTGCTTTCTATTGGTAATTTAGAGTTGTTACCTAAATCGGCAAAAAAAGAGTTGGAAGATGTAATCGAAAAGACAAAAAACAACACCCACATGACCTTAACCTTGGCGCTAAGCTACGGTTCTAGAGAGGAAATCCTGCAGGCAGTGCGGAATATCAGTGATAAAGTTAAAAATAATATAATTTCAATTAACGATATTGACGAATCAATTATTAATCAGCATCTTTACACGCGAAATTTACCCGACGTAGATTTATTAATTCGAACCAGTGGTGAGCACCGCATTAGTAATTTTATGCTCTGGCAAATCGCCTATGCAGAATTGTATTTTACCGATGTTTTGTGGCCTGATTTTAAAGAAGAAGATTTGTATGAGGCCATTATTAGTTACCAAAAAAGAGAGCGTAGATTTGGAAAAACAAGTGAACAAATTAAATAATTTATTAGTGTTATATAAAAGAATCCCAGCAATCATTGTCTTATTATTTTTCGGAGGAATTTGCCAAATAAACGCACAAGATAAAGTTCCTTTTGACCAAGGAACAAAATACATTCTAGCCGACGTTGATGTTACCGGTAAAATAAGCTATAATAAACAAACCGTGGTTACTTTTGCTGGACTTGAAAAAGGACAAGACATTACCATTCCAGGAGAGGAAATTAGCAATGCCATTAAGAAATTAGGAAAACTAGGCTTGTTTAGTGAGATTGATTTTTTTGTCAACAAAATTGCCGGCGATAGCATCTATTTAGAATTGAATATTACCGAATTACCTAAGTTGAGTGAGGTTAAATTCGTGGGTATTAAGAAAAATAAAACAGAAGCCTTAATCAAAGACAATGGATTGACCAAAGGCAAGATTGTCAACGAAAACTTGATTACCACTACTAAGAATTACATCGAAAACAAATACAAAAAAGACGGATTCTACAATACTAAAGTGACTATTATTACCAAAGCCGACACTACCAGTGGCAATGAAGTAAAAATGTTGGTTACGGTAAATAAAGGAAAAAAGATAAAAGTCAAGGATATTGCCTTTACAGGTAACGAACAGTTTTCCGACTACAAGCTTCATAGTGCTATGAAGAATACGAAAGAAATCAATTACTTCCGTGTTTACAAAGCTTCCAAATACATCAAAGACAAATACAAAGAAGACCTGACTAAGATTATTGACAAATACAAAGAAAAAGGATTTCGAGATGCTAGAGTTGTATCGGATACTGTAGATTTTGCGAAGAACAAGAAAGACTTAGCCATCAAAATCAATATCGAAGAAGGGCATAAATATTATTTTGGAAATATTAAATTCCTTGGAAACACCATTTATACAGATCAAGGATTAAACCGAATGTTGGGTATTAAAAAAGGGGACGTTTATAATGGTGTTTTGCTTGAAAAAAGAATCTCTGATAAAACAAAACCGGACGGCGATGACATTACCAACTTGTACCAAAACAATGGATACTTGTTCTCTAGCATTAATGCGGTAGAAACCAAAACGGCTAACGACACTATTGACTTTGAAATCCGGGTTGTAGAAGGTCCTTTGGCGTATTTCAATAAAATTACTGTAGTTGGAAATGACAAAACCAACGACAAAGTAATCTACCGAGAACTTCGTACTAAGCCAGGCGAAAAGTATAGTAAAGAAGAATTGGTGCGTACCATTCGAGAAATTGGTCAATTAGGATTCTTTGATCCCGAGGCTATTGAACCTAAATTCAAGAATGTCGACGCTGGTGCTGGTACCGTAGATATCGAATACCATTTAGTAGAAAAAGGATCTAGTCAAATTGAGCTTCAAGGAGGCTATGGTGGTGGCGGATTCATTGGTACTTTAGGACTTTCTTTCAACAACTTTTCGGCGCGCAATATCTTTAATAAGGAAGCTTACAAACCATTACCTATGGGAGATGGTCAAAAAGTATCGCTTCGATTGCAAGGAAGTACCTACTTTCAAACGTATAGTGTTTCGTTTTCGGAACCTTGGTTTGGAGGTAAAAGACCCATCCAATTTAGCAGCTCGTTAGCGTATAGTAAGCAATTTGCCAATACGAGTACGGGTGTTGATAAGACGCGGAATTTCAATATCATTTCGGCAACCATTGGTGTTGCCAAACGATTGAGCGAGCCTGATGATTTCTTTGTGTTATCCCAAGCATTTAGTTTTCAGTTTTATGATTTGCACAATTACAACATTGGGTTGTTTACTTTTGGAAATGGATCTTCGAGAAATTTAGCCTATACTATTGGTTTGAGTCGAAACAATAAAGGCGTCAACCCTATATTTCCTACTTATGGATCTGAATTTAGTGTGTCTGGGAAGTTTACCTTGCCTTATTCTTTGTTCAACAACATCGACTATGCGAATCTGAAAAACTTAGAAGAATACAAGCAAAAAAACGAAACTACGAAGCAAATTTTAAGTGCCGATCAATCGGAATATATCAATCCAGGCGATTATATTGATGCTAACGGAAACAAAGCAGCAACCTACCAAGATGCTACTCCCAATCAAGGAAAAGTGGATCAAAAAAGATTCAACTGGTTGGAGTATTACAAAATAAAATTTAAAGCCGATTGGTTTACCAAAATATATGGTAAATTAGTACTTCGTTCTTTATCAGAATTTGGTTATTTAGGAGCTTACAATCAAGCCCGAGGAATCGTGCCTTTTGAACGATTTTTTGTTGGCGGTGACGGTTTAGCTAACTTTGCTCAAGACGGAAGAGAAGTGATCCAGCTGAGAGGATATCCAAACAATTCCTTGTCAACAGACACTGGCGGTTCTATCTACAATAAATTTTCATTAGAATTGCGTTATCCTATAACCTTGAAATCAGCAGCATCCATTTATGTTCTGACCTTTTTGGAAGGCGGGAACTCTTTTGATTCTTTTAGCAAATACAATCCCTTCCAATTGAAACGTTCCGCAGGTGTCGGATTGAGAATATTCATGCCCGCTTTTGGATTGTTAGGAATTGATTTTGGTTACGGATTCGACCCGTTAACAGGACAAACCAAGGCAAATGGAATGGAAACTCATTTTATTATTGGTCAGCAATTTTAAAATAAATATATTTGGCATGTTATTCTAATAAAATTTTAAGTGTATGAAAAAACATATTTTATTACTAGTTGCATTCATGGCTGTTTCAATACCAGTTCATGCGCAGTCTAGAGGAGTAAAAATAGGCTATATCGATATGGAATATATCCTTCAAAATGTTCCGGATTACACTGAAGCTAAAAACCAACTAGAGCAAAAAGCTCAAAAATGGAAACAAGAGATTGAGGCTAAAAAGAATGAAATAACGGGTCTAAAAGAAACTTTAAAAACAGAACGTGTATTACTAACAAAAGAATTGTTAGAAGAACGTGAAGAAGAAATTACTTTTAAAGAAACTGAATTATTAGACTATCAAGAAAAAAGATTTGGACCGAAAGGCGATTTAACCATCCAAAAAGCCGTTTTGGCTCAACCTGTCCAAGACCAAGTTTTTAATGCCGCACAAGATATTGCCGAAGCCAAAAAGTATGATTTTATATTTGACAAAACATCCGATTTAACCATTCTTTTTGCAGCGAAGCGTTATGACATTAGCGATCAAGTAATTCGGGTCATCACAAGAACCACAAAAAGAAGTCAGCTTTCTAAAAAACAACAAAA
>CALPUN020000020.1 GCA_943326765.2 Bifidobacterium breve
ACCGCTTACCAAGTGCTCAGCGCTTTGTTATTTGTATTTCTCCTTTATTCTTTTACAAAATTCGACAGATCCGTTGGGCAAACCCAGCAAACCATGGTTACTATGGGATTGTTGCTTTTAGTTTATATTCCTAAAATTGTAATGACATTAGTGTTGTTTGGGGAAGATATTTACCGAGTGATTATGGGTTCGGTCAATTACGTTGTTAAAAATGATACGGGTGACTTTATTCGATCTAGAAGAAAATTTGTGAGCCAATTCGCGCTAGGGATAGCAGCAGTTCCGTTTTTGTCTTTAATCTACGGAATCACTATTGGGAAATACAATTACAAAGTCATCAAACAACGCATCTTTTTCCCAGACTTGCCTGATGCTTTTGATGGTTTTACGATTACACAAATTTCAGACGTGCACAGTGGTAGTTTCGATAATCCTGAAAAAATAAAACATGCTATTGATTTGGTGAACGAACAAAACTCCGATATGATTTTGTTTACCGGAGATATCGTAAATACTCATGCTAAAGAAATGCATCCTTGGATTGAGGTTTTCAAAACAATAAAAGAGCACGAATATGGAAAGTATTCGGTTTTAGGAAATCACGATTATGGTGAATATGTGACTTGGCCTTCTGAAAAAGACAAAGAACACAATTTTCAAGCAATTAAGAATTTATATGGTCAGATCGATTTTAAACTGTTGTTGAACGAGCATGCGTTTATTCAAAAAGGGAATGATCGAATAGCCATAGTAGGTGTAGAGAATTGGGGTCGTAATTTCAAACAAGCGGGCGACTTAAACAAAGCAGCGCAACATTTAAATACGGAAGATTTTAAAATTTTGATGAGTCATGACCCTAGTCATTGGGAGTATGAGGTTAAAAAGCATGATAAGAATTTTCAATTAACGTTGTCGGGTCATACCCACGGGATGCAATTTGGAATTGAAATCCCGGGCTACTTCAAATGGAGTTTGGCGCAATATGTTTACAAACAATGGGCCGGATTGTATGAAGAATTTGGAAGATACGTCTATGTAAACCGAGGATTTGGATTCCATGCCTATCCAGGGAGAGTTGGTATTATGCCTGAAATAACGGTAATTCAACTAAAAAAAGGCGAAAAGTTAGCTTAATTCGTTTAAAACGCTATTTTTGTAGCGTACTATGTTAATTATAAGGGTTTAGAAATTAAATTTTTTGGTTTTATGTCAAAATTTGGAGAACTTATTAACGCTCAAGTTCCTGTGCTAATTGATTTTTACACAGAGTGGAACGAATCATCAGTATCAATGCATCCTGTTATTAGAGATGTAGCTGCAGCTCTTGGCGATAAAGCCAAAGTAATCAAAATTGATGTTGATAAAAACCAAGAGTTAGCCGACGCGCTTCGCATTAAAGGACTTCCTACCTTAATGATTTATAAAGAAGGTCAAATGATTTGGAGACAATCGGGAGAATTAGACGCCAACACGATCATCGGATTGGTTCAAGAACAGATCTAATTCATCGATTTACGGTTAGATAATCCTACTGGATTGCTTCGCAACGAAATCCGTTTTCTTTTAAATAAGCCAAGGTCTTTGGCAACGCATATTCTAAGTTTTGGAAACTTTTTACACTGTCGTGAAAAACGATAATACTTCCCGACTTCAGGTTTTCTAATACATTTTTCAAGCACTTTTCTGGGGTTATTGTGGCATCAAAGTCGGCACTCAAAACATCCCACAGGATTATTTTATATCCTAACGCTATGATTTTATCCGCTTGGGATTTTTTAATTTTCCCATAAGGTGGCCGGAATAGTTTTGTGTTTTGATTCCCGATTTTAAGTTTTGAAATAGCTAAGGAACAACGCTTGAAGTTTTTTAAATATGCAGTGGTTTCGGTTTGCCAACCATTGAGATGATTGAAGGTGTGATTGCCAACTGCATGTCCGTCTTGAAGTATTGTTTGGAAGATATCGGGATATTTTTCGATGTTATCTCCAATGCAGAAAAAAGTAGCTTTGGCATTGTGAATTTTTAATTGCGCTAGTGTCCAAGTAGTAATTTCTGGAGTTGGCCCGTCATCAAAAGTTAAGTAAACTATTTTTTCGGAATTAGGAATCTCCCATACATATTTTGAAAAAACACGTTTGATAAGTCGGTTTGTTTTGATCCAATAGAAAGCCATAGCCAAATTTAAGTAAAATTTAAAATAAAAAAGTAGTGCCATTTAAAGAGCACTACTTTTTTATATTTATTGGGGTTATTCATTACTCGTTGTCTCTTCCAAATCGTTGAAACATCTTGTTATATGAATTGAAAATCGGCTTGTTTTTAGTATAGAAACGCATGTCGCCTCTATCTTTCATTACTGCTAATAATCCTCGGTAGCGTTCAATATCGGTAATAATGTCAATCATAATATCGCTTTGCTCCGACGGTTTTAATCCGTGGTAGAAAGTAAGGTTTTCTTTGTATTTTGTCATTAACTGCTCTAGTAAATGACGGGCTTTTTGTTTTTCACCTACCTCATAATAGCCTCCAGCGAAAGGATCAATTAAAGAATAATACCCAAAATATTCCACAGGCATTTTAGTCATCGCCAAGTCAATTATTTTTTTTGCTTTCTCTTTTTTACCTTCGTTAATCAGTTGCTCCATCAATCGAGCCAAGTTTGTTCTAGAAGAAATGCTGTTTTTTCTAGTTTCAGGATCGTGATAAATGGTTCCCAATTCTCCATTGCCCCAATCCCATTTCATGACAATTTTGTACATTTTCTCACTATCAATCTGCCCCATATCTAATGGGCTACCATCTTTTGGGACTTTAGTTCTTATCGGAACTAATTTAAAAACCATTCCGTCTAATTGCAAATAGTCCTTCATCCAAAGGTAGTCGTCGTCGCCAAAACTACCACCGGTAAAGTATACTGGGCGTTTCCAATTGTTATTGGCAATCACATCCAACATCATCAAGCGGTTTTTATATAGCGCCTGTCCTTTGATTTCAATATCGATATAAGGAACAATTGAATCATTTTGAAGCGGATTCACGACCTTGTTTTGAATAATGACATTTTTGTCAATAGGAATGCGGACTTTATTGGTGGGGTAAAAATGAATTTTCTGCCCGTTTTGCATTTCTACAATAGTTCGCGGATCGTCACTAGCAATAAAATGAATCAAGTCTTTGATATTCCATCGATTTTCTGTTTTCGGATTGTGAATGGCATAATCCAATTTGTCTCCCACGTACTGGTCGTGTGTAAACGAAATTGGCAAACCGTCGGCTTCGTAGGTTTTCATTTTCATTTGATCGATATACCAATCGGTCATAAAAAGGCTGGTGTTTACAATTTTGATATCGGTTCTTGTTTTTTCAATTTCTTGAGCATACCAAAGAGGGAAAGTGTCGTTGTCTCCAATGGTAAATAGAATGGCATTGGGTTCGCAAGAATTCAGGTAGGCTTTTGCCATAGCAATAGAAGTGTACTTATTGGAACGGTCATGGTCATCCCAGTTTTGAGAGGCCATTAGAACGGGAGCGGCTAATAGTGTAGCCGCAATTACAATAGGCCCCGCGATTTTTGGTTGCAAGTAGTTCTTTAAAGTATCGTATAAGGCATAGACTCCAAAGCCAATCCAGATTGCAAAAACATAAAAAGAGCCTACTAAAGCATAATCTCGTTCTCTAGGCTCAAAAGGTCTTTCATTTAAATAAATTTTTAAAGCCAATCCTGTGAATAGGAATAAAGCCAATAAGACGTAGAAGCTTTTTAAATCTTTGTTGGCGTGATATAGTAAACCAATTAACCCTAAAAGGAAAGGAATGAAATAATACATGTTTCTACCTTTGTTGTTCAACACATCGCTTGGCAAATTGGCTTGAGATCCTAAATGCAATTCGTCAATAAATGGAATTCCACTTAACCAATTCCCGTCGAGATTGTCGTATTTTCCTTGAATGTCGTTTTGTCTTCCCGTGAAATTCCACATCAAATAACGCCAATACATATATCCAAATTGGTATTCCACCATGAAACTTAAATTATCCAAAGTAGTAGGTTTTTGAATGATTAAGTATTCGCCATAACTTTTCAGAAAAGAAATGTAGCCTTCAGTATCGATTTGTTTGGCAGCATAAGCTTTCCGGAATTCGGCGATCACATCTACTAATTCTTTTTCTTCAGAGTATTCCGGTTTGATTTTAAATTCAGGTTCATGGCTGAAGTTAATATAGTTTTCGATGTGTTCTGTACTCCACATTCTTGGCAATATCGCTTTTTGCTTCTCGTCGCTATTTTGTTCGGCATTTTTAAAGTTATTGGTGATAACATATTTGCCGGTTTTATAGTCTCTTTCATAATTAGGAGCTTTGTCTAAATAGGGAGTTTCTTCATCCAATCCGGCGAAAGAGTCCGTGTATTGTGGGCCGTAAAACAAGGGGTTTACGCCATATTGTTCTCGATTGTAGTAAGCGAGTACTTCGGCTGCATCGGAGGGTTTGTTTTCGTTGATTACAGTATTGGCATTGGCGCGAATGGGCAACATCATCCAAGTAGAAAATCCAATCAGAATGAAAAGTATGCAAAGAATGATCGTATTGTAAAAAACCAACCCTTTTTGTTTGGTGTATTTTAAACCAAAGTAAAAGAAGGCGACAAAAAGTAATGCTACGAATAGCGTCCCAGAGTCAAAAGGCATTCCTAAATCATTCACCATAAAAATTTCGGTTTTTCCGAAAAAAGCCATGGTTAAAGGCAGTAATAATTTAAAAATGAACAGCAAAATCGCCACTACTACAATATTCGCGATAATAAAATTCTTAACAGTAATGGTTTTGTAATGTTTGAAATAATAGATGAAGCCTATGGAAGGAATTGTCAATAAAGCCATGAAGTGCACACCAAAAGAAAGCCCGATAATCAAGCTGATAATGAGCAGCCATTTGTTGCCTCTTGGGGTGTCCATGTCTTGTTCCCAGCGCAGTCCTAGCCAAAACAGCAAGGAAATGAAAAGGGTTGCCATGGCATAAACTTCAGCTTCTACAGCATTGAACCAAAAACTATCGGAAAAAGTAAACGCCAATGCTCCCACAAAAGAACTTCCTAAAATGACGATTGCATTGTTGTTGTTGATTTGCTCCGCCAGTTCGCCTTTTAGGCTCGGGTCAGAGAATCGAGAGATTAGTCTTTTTAATATAATAGAGGAAGACCAAAACAGAAATAAGATGGTAAACGCACTTGAAAATACCGACATCATATTAACCATTAAAGCAATATGTTTGGCATCGCTTGCAAACATGGCAAAGAAAGCGCCTATCATTTGAAACAAGGGTGCTCCGGGTGGATGACCCACTTCTAATTTAGCTGCAGTTGCAATATATTCTCCACAATCCCAGAAACTCATGGTAGGCTCAACGGTAAGAGTGTACGTTACAAGTGCTATGGCAAAAACAAACCAGCCTAAGATGGTGTTCCATTTATTGAAATTAAATGTCGTCATACGAATTGGAATAATTATTTTTTAGTGCTACAAAGAAACTATTTTTTTGCTAAAGGAAGGGTGGATTAACAAAAAATTCTATACCATCAAGCATAGAATTCTGTTTGGGAGCGTTTGATTTTTAGGACTTAAAAAAGATGAAAACCGTATGCTAAAAATATTTTTGATAAAAAAGCGGTAAATAGTTGCTAAAAATAAAATTTATATTAAATTTGCACTCGCTTTACAGCAATGGAATTGGTCTATGGTGTAATGGTAACACAACTGTTTTTGGTGCAGTCTTTCAAGGTTCGAGTCCTTGTAGACCAACAAAAAACTCCTCAATCACTTGAGGAGTTTTTTTTATAATGCATTTTGGTGATTATATTTTGAAAGTGACTACTGGTCTAACCGCATGGTTTACTAAATCTTCACTAATACTTCCGTTAAAAAAATGCGCAAAACCGGTTCTGCCGTGAGTGCACATTCCGATTAAATCAGCATTGGTGCTATTGGCAAAATTCAAGATCCCTTTTTCTACATTGACATCGTTGTAGATGTGTAAAGAATAGTTCGGGTAATTGAATGCTAACATAAAATCATGCATAGTTTTTTCAGCCACATGAGTTGGCTTAAAACTATTAGGAGTGTTAATCATTACCAAGCTTAAGGTCGAGTTAAAAGATTTGGCAAAATCAACCAATTGTTTGAAAGGTTTCTTAATCTCTTCAGAGAAATCAGAAGCAAATACAAAATTACCAGCTTTGAAGGTGTCATTTCTGTTTTTGATAACCAAAACAGGAGCTTCTGAATAGCGAACTACTTTTTCAGTATTAGAACCAATGAGCATTTCTTGAAAACCACTAGTTCCATGAGAACCCATTACCACTAAATCGACATTGTTCTTTTTGCTTACGGCTAGAATACCGTCGAAAGCCTTTTGAAATTGTATAATTTCGGAAACATTTATCCCTTCCAAATAATCAACATCCATCAATTCTTCAAGGTTGCTGATAGCTTTGTTTTTGTAAAACATAATTTCAGGAATTTGGTGCCCACTTCCCATAGCATCACCTGCTTGATGAGGTAATTCTAACATGTGCAATAAGATAATTTCGCTGTTATTTTGTTTTGCAATTTGTGCGGCTACTCGCAAGGCGTATTCTGCATGTTCGGAAAAGTCGGTTGGGACTAAGATTCTTTTCATAATAATCGTGTAAGAAATTTTATAAAATGGATGGATATATTGATGCAATAAAAGTAATATTTTTTTTTACAACTAACAATGATTTTTGAATTATAAAAAAAACACTATATTTGCACGGTTATTTATTAAAAACTAAATAATGAGGGAAGCAATGCTTCCCTCTTTTTATAAAAAATATGGCATTTAAAGAAAAAGTAAATCAATTATTACAAGAAGGTTTAAAAGAAAAGCCGTCCGTTTTTTTAATTGATTTAACGATTACAGAAGCATTCAAAATAATCGTAACTTTAGATGGTGATTCTGGGGTGGTCTTGCAAGATTGTATAGACGTTAGTCGTGCCATTGAGCATAATCTAGATAGAGAAGAACAAGACTTCTCTCTTGAAGTAGCTTCGGTTGGGGTAGGTTCGCCTTTAAAGTTGGTCAGACAATACACAAAAAACATCGGAAGAACATTGATTGTGAAACTTGCCACACAAACCATAGAGGCAGAATTAGCAGATGCTAATCCGGATTTCATAACGTTAGCTTGGGAAGCTAGAGAACCAAAAAAAATTGGAAAGGGTAAGGAAACCGTTCAAAAAAGACAAGAAATACCTTATTCAGAAATAAAAGAAGCAATTGTTACAGTAACATTTTAATTAAAGAGTTGGCATGGAAAATTTAGCATTAATCGATTCATTTTCAGAGTTTAAAGACGATAAACTTATTGATCGTGTAACGCTTATGGCGATTTTAGAAGATGTGTTTAGAAATGCATTGAAGAAAAAATTTGGATCGGACGATAATTTTGATATCATTATCAATCCTGATAAAGGGGATATGGAAATCTGGAGACGAAGAGTAATCGTAGCCGATGATGATTTGGATCTTGAAAATGAAGAAATTACCTTAACAGAAGCTAGAAAAATTGAACCCGATTTTGAAATTGGGGAAGAAGTTTCGGAAGAAGTAAAGCTGATTGATTTGGGAAGAAGAGCTATTTTGGCATTGCGTCAGAATTTGATTTCAAAAATCCACGAACACGACAACACCAATCTTTACAAACAATTTAAAGATTTAATCGGAGAAATTTACACAGCCGAAGTACATCATGTTCGTCCAAGAGTCGTAATTTTAGTAGATGACGAAGGAAATGAAATTGTATTGCCAAAAGAAAAACAAATTCCATCGGATTTCTTCCGCAAAGGAGATAATGTGCGTGGAATTATTGAAAGCGTTGAACTGAAAGGGAACAAACCTCAAATCATCATGTCTAGAACTTCAGAAAAGTTCTTAGAAAAATTATTTGAACAAGAAATCCCAGAAGTATTCGACGGTTTAATCATGGTTAAAAAAGTAGTTCGAATTCCGGGTGAAAAAGCAAAAGTTGCCGTAGATTCCTACGATGATCGTATTGATCCTGTTGGAGCTTGCGTTGGGATGAAAGGTTCTAGAATTCACGGTATCGTAAGAGAATTAGGAAACGAAAACATTGACGTTATTAATTTCACTAGCAATATTCAATTGTTTATCACAAGAGCGTTGAGTCCGGCGAAAGTGTCTTCTATTAAAATCAATGAAGAAACGAAAAGAGCCGAAGTGTTTTTGAAATTGGAAGAAGTATCTAAAGCCATTGGTCGTGGCGGACATAATATTAAATTGGCAGGATTGTTAACAGGTTATGAATTAGATGTAATTCGCGAAGGAAATACTGCTGAAGAGGAAGATGATGTCGAATTAACAGAGTTTTCAGATGAAATTGACGGATGGGTTATCGACGAATTTGCAAAAATTGGTTTGGATACCGCCAGAAGTATTCTGAAACAAGATGTGAATGATTTAGTAAGAAGAACAGATTTAGAGGAAGAAACCATTTTAGATGTGATGCGCATTTTAAAAGAAGAATTCAATACTTAATCTAAATACTAAAACAACAACAACACTACTAAAAGGAAATAATAAAAAGGTTTTATGTCTGAAGAGAGAGTAATAAGAATAAACAAAGTTTTAAGGGAATTTAATATTTCGTTAGAAAGAGCTGTCGATTATCTTAAAGATAAGGGGATTGTCATTGATGCCAATCCAAATGCTAAAATTTCTGATAAAGAATATGGTATTCTTCAAGATCAATTCGCAGGAGACAAAGGAAACAAAGAAGCCTCTAAAGAAGTAGGAGAAGAAAAACGCAAAGAAAAAGAAGCCTTACGTATAGAACGAGAAAAAGAAATCGAAGACAAACGCAAGTTAGATGAAGAGCGCCAGCGACTCGAGGTAATCAAAGCGAAAGCCATGGTTACAGCCCCTAAACAAGTCGGAACAATTGATTTGAATCCGGTAAAAGTTACTCCAACTCCAGCAAAACCAGAAGCAACAATAGCTCCCAAAGTAGCAGTTACAGAACCCGTTCAAAAGCAAGTTACTAAGGGAAAAGTAATTTCGGAGCCAAAAGGTGAAAAATCACCAGCACCAAAAAAAGAATCTGAAACAGTAGCTTCTGAAGAAGCTGTTGTTGACGAATCAATTACCACACAATATCAAAAACTTTCCGGAACTACTTTAACGGGTCAAACCATTGATTTATCTCAATTCGACAAGCCTAAAAAGAAAAAAGAAGAACCGAAAATCACCCCTAATAAACCAGGAGCTCCAGGATCCAATCCGAATTCTAATGCTAATAAAAACAAAAGAAAACGGATTCCGCCTAAACCAGGAGAAGTAAGACCAGGAGGAACCGGTACTCCGGGGGCGCCAAATCCAAATCGGATTACGCCAAACGCAGGAGGCAATACAAGACCCGGTTTCGTAAAAGGAAATCGCCCAGCTATTATAGCAAAAGTAGAGCCTACCGAAGAAGAAGTAAAAAATCAAATTCGCGAAACTCTTGAAAAATTACAAGGGAAAGGCGGAAAATCAAAGGCTGCCAAATACCGTAGAGACAAAAGAGATACGCACCGTCAAAAATCGGATGACGAACAAAGATCAATCGAAGAAGGTAGTAAAACTATCAAAGTAACCGAGTTTGTTACCGTTGGTGAGATCGCTATCATGATGGATGTGCCGATTACCAAAGTTATTGGAACTTGTATGTCACTCGGAATCATGGTTACCATGAACCAACGTTTGGATGCAGAAACCTTAACCATTGTAGCCGATGAATTTGGTTATGAAGTAGAATTCATTACTACAGAATTAGAAGACGCTATTCAATTAGTAGAAGATAAAGAAGAAGATTTAGTCACCAGAGCGCCTATAGTAACCGTAATGGGTCACGTAGATCACGGTAAAACATCCTTGCTGGATTACATTCGAAAAGAAAACGTAATTGCAGGAGAATCGGGTGGAATTACACAGCACATCGGAGCTTACGGAGTTACGCTAGATAATGGTCAAAAAATTGCATTCTTAGATACACCAGGTCACGAAGCCTTTACTGCGATGCGTGCCCGTGGTGCTCAAGTAACCGATATTGCCATTATTGTTATTGCGGCGGATGATGATATTATGCCTCAAACCAAAGAAGCAATAAGTCACGCACAAGCCGCTAATGTGCCTATCATTTTTGCAATCAATAAAATTGATAAGCCTAATGCTAATCCTGAAAAAATCAAGGAAAGATTAGCGGGTATGAATTTATTAGTGGAAGATTGGGGTGGTAAAATTCAATCACATGATATTTCTGCAAAATCCGGAATCGGAGTAAAAGAATTACTTGAAAAAGTATTGTTAGAAGCAGAAATCTTAGATCTAAAATCCAATCCAAATAAATTAGCTTCCGGAACTGTTGTAGAAGCTTTCTTAGATAAAGGAAAAGGATATGTGTCTACTATTTTAGTTCAAAACGGAACATTAAAAGTAGGCGATTATATGTTGGCCGGGAAACATCATGGTAAAATTAAAGCCATGCATGATGAGCGCGGGAAAATACTTACGGTAGCTGGGCCTTCAACACCTGTTTCTGTTCTAGGATTGGATGGAGCTGCTACTGCAGGAGATAAGTTCAACGTATTTGAAGACGAAAGAGAAGCCAAAGCCATTGCTGCGAAACGAACACAATTAATGCGGGAACAATCTGTTCGTACGCAACGACATATTACTTTGGCCGAAATCGGTCGTCGTATCGCCTTAGGTCAGTTTAAAGAATTGAACATTATTTTAAAAGGCGACGTGGATGGTTCGGTAGAAGCATTGTCTGATTCCTTTTCGAAATTATCGACAGAAGAAATACAAATCAATATTATTCACAAAGGTGTAGGAGCAATTACCGAAACCGATGTAATGCTAGCTTCTGCTTCCGATGCAATTATTATTGGGTTTAACGTGCGTCCAGCTGGAAATGCTAGACAATTAGCCGATAAAGAAGAAATTGATATCCGTAACTATTCGATTATTTACGATGCTATCGATGATTTAAAAGATGCAATGGAAGGCATGTTATCGCCAGAAATGAAAGAAGAAATTACAGGGACTGCTGAAATTAGAGAGATTTTCAAAATTTCTAAAGTTGGATCTATTGCAGGATGTATGCTTACGGACGGTAAAATTTCTAGAAACTCTAAGATCAGAATTATCCGGGAAGGAGTTGTGGTGTTCACAGGAGAACTTTTAGCCTTAAAACGCTTTAAAGATGATGTTAAAGAAGTGTCGAAAGGATACGATTGCGGAATGCAAATCAAAAACTTTAATGATATTGAAGAACGAGATATTGTCGAAGCGTTCCAAGAGGTTGCCGTCAAAAAGAAACTTAAATAAATCAAATAAAAAAGCCTCCAATTGGAGGCTTTTTTTATAGGTAGGGAATAGAATTGTTATTTGTTTGGCTTGATTAATAAAGCATTGGGATACCTTTTTTTGAGGTCAATTAAGTTATGCTCCGCTTCAATTCTCGATTTGAAATTACCAACCCAAACCTTGTATGTTGGTGTGCTAAAAACGATGGTTCCGTCGTAATTTTTGAAGTCACGTCTGAAATCAACCAAGGTTTTTTTAGATGTTTCACTATCTCCGTTATAAATTTGGATTTTATACCTGTCGTTTACGGTTATGGAAGAGTTAATTTTCCGTTTTTCATTTAACAGTTGTTCGAATTTGGGGTCCTGTGTAACTGTTAAATTAGACTCTTGCGCCGATAATTTTATACTACAGACACATAAGGGAATAAAGAGTAAAAGGCCTCTTCTAAATGTTACTATTCTCATAAAGCGGTGATTTTTACACAAATGTAGTATTTATTGAATTAAACAAAACGACAAATATTATTTAGAATTAATATAAATTGATATTCAAGACTATTTTAAGGTTTTGAGAATACTTCATATATTGTATTTTTGTGCAAGTTTTAAAACAAAGCATGTTTTTTTTACTGATTTTCAGAGAAAGAAAAGATGCTAATTTTAGTCGATAATCATTACAAAATATGAAAAAAGTGGGTAACCATAATTCGATTTCAAGAATTTTTATTTTTAGTTTAGCGTTCTTGCTAACGTTCTCCTTAACTTCATTAGCTCAAAATCCAGCACCTATAACTGCTCCTGCGCCAACGGCCGCAGCACCTGCAGCAGCTCCAGCGGGTAGTGGTGATGCTGTAAAAGGAAAAGAACTATTTAATTCAAATTGTGCGGCCTGTCACAAGCTAGATGCTAAGATGACCGGTCCGGCGTTAAGAAATGTAGGGCAACGATTAGAAATGTCGTGGATGTACAAATGGGTGAAAAACAGCTCTGCTTTAATTAAAGCAGGAGACCCTGAAGCGGTGCGAGTAAGTACTGAGTTCAACGGTGCTGTTATGACACCATTTCCTCAATTGACGAATGCAGATATTGATAATATCATCGCTTACACTTCAGAGCCAATCCCAGCTCCAGCTGTTGCGCCAACTGCAGGCCCTCCGGGTACTGGCGGTACTGCGGATGCTGGTGGAATTTCAAACACCGTAATCCTTGGGGCATTAGCTTTAGTAATGCTAATGTTGATTGTAATGTTGGTTCTAGTAAACAATGTTCTTTTGAAAGTGGCCAAAGCAAATGGTATTGAAGTTGAAAAGAAAGAACCTACGATTCCGATTTGGAAAGCCTTTGCTAGAAATCAGTTCTTGGTTTTTGTAACTTCTATCTTCTTGATATTGGCAAGTTGTTATTTCGTTTACGGTTATTTAATGCAAATCGGAGTAGACCAAGATTACGAACCAGTACAGCCTATTCATTATTCACACCGAATTCACGCAGGGAGCAACGGAATCAATTGTAAATATTGTCACTCTGCTGCTCGTGTTAGTAAAAATGCAGGAATTCCGTCCTTAAATGTTTGTATGAATTGCCATAAAAATATTGCTGAAGTTTCGGATACTACTGCAACGCCAGATCATTCGAAAGCATTTTATGATGGTGAAATCAAAAAATTATACGCTGCTGTTGGATGGGATGTAACTACTCAAAAATACACAGGTAAAACGCAACCGGTGAAATGGGTGCGTATTCACAATCTGCCCGACTTTGTTTATTTCAATCACTCACAGCACGTTACTGTTGCCGGTATAGAATGTCAAACTTGTCACGGTCCAGTTCAAACCTATGAAGTGCAAAAACAATTTGCGCCATTAACCATGGGTTGGTGTATCGATTGTCACAGAAAGACCGATGTTAAAATGGAAGGCAATGAATATTATACTAAAATTCACGAACAACTCTCCAAAAAATACGGTGTAGATAAATTAACTGCAGCGCAAATGGGTGGTTTAGAATGCGGTAAATGCCACTATTAATCGAATTATTAAGAAGCTAAATATTTATATATAATATGTCATCAAACAAAAAATACTGGAAAAGTGTTGAAGAGCTAAACGAAAATAGTTCTATTGTTGAGGCACTTAGAAATAACGAATTTGTTGAGGAAATTCCAACCAATGAATTTTTAGGAGATGGAGAAACTCTAGCCTCTTCTTCAACTACTCGTCGTGATTTCTTAAAGTACGTCGGATTCACTACCGCTGCCGCTACGTTAGCTGCTTGCGAGGGTCCAGTTCACAAATCGATTCCTTACGTAGTTCAACCAGAACAAATCATTCCTGGAGTTGCAGATTATTATGCAACCTCTGTTTTTGATGGTTTTGATTTTGCCAATCTTTTAGTAAAAACTAGAGAAGGGCGTCCTATAAAAGTCGACAACAATACAATGCCAGGAGCCAAGTTTGCAGCAAATGCTCGTATACACGCTTCGGTATTATCTTTGTATGATAGTCTTCGCTTAAAACAACCAAAAATTGCTGGCAAGTCAGCTACTTGGGCCGATATAGAGGTAAAAGTAAAAGCCAGTCTTGCCGATGCTAAAACAGCTGGGAAGCAAGTAGTGCTTCTTACGAGTACTTTGGCTAGCCCGTCTACCGAAAAATTAATCGGAGAGTTTATTGCTAAAAACCCAAACGCAAAACACGTAGTTTATGATGCGGTATCCTCTTCCGAAGCATTAGATGCTTTCGAAGTGGTATATGGTGAAAGAGCTTTAGTGGATTATGATTTTTCAAAAGCTTCATTAATAGTTTCTGTAGGTGCTGATTTCTTAGGCGATTGGCAAGGGGGAAGTTATGATTCAGGTTATGCACAAGGGCGTATTCCAAAGAATGGAAAAATGTCACGCCATTTCCAATTGGAAGCCAACATGACTTTATCTGGAGCTGCTGCTGATAAGCGTATTCCGATGACGGTTGCCAATCAGAAATTAGCCTTAGTTAAAATATACAATGTCATTACCAATTCCGCTATTGCTACTGGTAAAATAGAAAACGAAGAAGCTATACTGAAAGCGGCTCAGCAATTGAAAGCTGCGGGAAGTAAAGGAGTTTTGGTTTCTGGAATTCAAGACAAAAATGCACAGTTACTTGTTTTAGCAATCAACCAAGCTTTAGCAAGTGAAGCTTATACTACAGTAGGAACTAGACAAATTAGAAAAGGGTCTAATGAAAAAATGGCTCAGTTTTTAGCAGATATGAAAGCAGGAAATGTACACACACTTATCATGAGTGGTGTGAATCCTGTGTATACTTTGTCTAATAGTGCTGAATTTGTTAGTGCTTTGAAAAAAGTGTCGCTATCGGTTGCTTTTTCATTGAAAGAAGATGAAACGGCTTCACTTACATCTATTGCCGCTGCAGTTCCTCATTACTTAGAATCATGGAATGATGTCAGCATCACCAAAGGTTCTTATGCCTTGACGCAACCAACGATTCGTCCTTTGTTTGATACGAAACAATTTCAAGAGGCTTTGTTGTCTTGGAATGGTACAACTGGAACTTATTATGATTATTTACGAGCAAATGCTTCCGCTATTGTAACAGGATCCTCTTGGAACAAAGTGTTGCATGACGGAATATATGTAGGAGCCTCTGCACCTGCTTCTGGCGGTACGGCAGATTATGCTTCCGCTGCGAATGCATTGGCAAGTGCCAAAAGCGCTGCTACTGGATTCGAACTTGTTTTGTACACCAAAACAGGATTGGGTGATGGGCAACAAGCTAATAACCCATGGTTGCAAGAGTTTCCAGACCCAATTACCAGAGTTTCTTGGGACAATTACGTTACCGTTTCTAGAGCAGATGCTACCAAGCTAGGTCTAGAAAATCATAATGTCGCTAATGGTGGTTTGAATGGTAGTTATGCTACGCTTACTGTAAACGGTACCACTTTGCAAAATGTCCCTGTTATTATTCAACCCGGACAAGCTTTAGGGACGTTAGGTTTGGCTTTTGGTTACGGAAAAAAAGCGGCTTTAAAAGAAGAAATGCAAGTAGGTGTTAACGCTTACTCTTTATATAGTAATTTCAATAACGTTCAATCGGTTTCGATTAAGAAAGCCGAAGGAGAACATGAATTTGCTTGTGTGCAATCACAAAAAACATTAATGGGTCGTGGCGATATCATCAAAGAAACTACTTTGGAGATTTTCAACACTAAAGATGCAGCAATCTGGAATGAAGTTCCAAAAGTATCTTTAGATCACGAAGAAGTGGATGCTACCAAAGTAGATTTATGGGCCTCGTTTGACCGTTCTGTCGGACATCACTTTAACTTGTCCATCGATTTGAATGCTTGTACCGGATGTGGTGCTTGTGTGATCGCTTGTCATGCCGAAAACAATGTGCCCGTTGTTGGGAAATCGGAAGTACGAAGAAGCCGAGATATGCACTGGTTGCGTATTGACAGATACTATTCGTCTGAAGCTACTTTTGCTCAGGATGATGAGAAAAAAGAAAATTTCAAAGGTTTGTTTGGCGATAAAGGATCTTTAGGTGGTTTCGGTCAAATGGAACAACCTGCTGATAATCCTCAAGTCGCTTTCCAACCGGTAATGTGTCAACACTGTAACCATGCACCATGTGAGACAGTTTGTCCGGTTGCGGCAACATCTCATAGCCGTCAAGGTCAAAATCATATGGCTTATAACCGATGTGTGGGTACCAGATATTGTGCGAACAACTGTCCCTATAAAGTGCGTCGTTTCAACTGGTTCCTCTACAATAAAAACAGCGAATTCGATTATCATATGAATGATGATTTAGGGCGTATGGTATTGAATCCAGATGTCAATGTTCGTTCTCGTGGAGTTATGGAAAAATGTTCGATGTGTATTCAAATGACACAATCTACGATTCTTAGCGCAAAACGTGACGGAAGAGCTATCGTAGACGGAGAATTCCAAACCGCATGTTCCAAAGCATGTTCTTCAGGAGCCATGATTTTTGGAGATGTGAATGATGAAGTAAGTCATGTAAAAGCATTGTCTGAAGAAGAAAGAATGTATCACTTATTAGAACATGTAGGAACAAAACCAAATGTGTTTTACCACGTGAAAGTTAGAAATACTTAAGAAAAATTAAAATCAATTTAAAGGATTATGTCTCATATATACGATTCAAGTATTAGAAAACCTTTAGTTATAGGTGATAAAACATATCACGACGTAACAGTAGATGTCGCTGCGCCTGTTGAAGGGAAAGCTAACAAACATTGGTGGATTGTGTTTTCAATTGCATTAGCCGCATTCCTTTGGGGATTAGGGTGCATCATATACACCATCTCTACAGGTATTGGAACATGGGGTTTAAATAAAACAGTAGGTTGGGCTTGGGATATTACCAACTTCGTTTGGTGGGTAGGTATCGGTCACGCTGGAACTCTTATTTCTGCCGTATTGTTATTGTTCCGTCAACGATGGAGAATGGCAGTAAACCGTTCTGCGGAAGCCATGACGATTTTCTCTGTAATTCAAGCGGGTTTATTTCCAATCATTCACATGGGTCGTCCATGGTTGGCTTATTGGGTATTGCCAATTCCCAATCAATTTGGATCCTTGTGGGTGAATTTTAACTCACCGTTACTTTGGGACGTATTTGCAATCTCGACGTATCTTTCTGTTTCACTAGTATTTTGGTGGACAGGTTTATTGCCAGATTTTGCAATGATTAGAGACAGAGCAGTAAATCCTTTCCAAAAAAGAATCTATACGATTTTGAGTTTCGGATGGAGCGGTAGAGCTAAAGATTGGCAACGTTTCGAAGAAGTCTCTCTAGTCTTAGCAGGTTTAGCAACTCCTTTAGTACTTTCGGTACATACGATTGTATCCATGGACTTTGCTACCTCTGTTATTCCAGGATGGCATACTACGATCTTCCCTCCATACTTCGTAGCAGGTGCAGTTTTCTCAGGATTTGCAATGGTAAATACCTTGCTAATCATCATGAGAAAAGTTTCCAATTTAGAAGCTTACATCACGATTCAGCACATCGAATTGATGAACATTATTATCATGATTACAGGTTCTATTGTGGGAGTTGCTTATATCACTGAATTATTCATCGCTTGGTACTCTGGAGTGGAATACGAACAATACGCCTTCTTAAATAGAGCAACCGGACCTTACTGGTGGGCCTATTGGTCGATGATGACTTGCAACGTGTTTTCACCACAGTTCATGTGGTTCAAAAAATTAAGAACGAGTATCATGTTCTCCTTTATTATTTCTATTGTAGTAAACATTGGAATGTGGTTCGAACGTTTCGTAATTATCGTAACTTCATTGCACCGAGATTACTTACCATCCTCTTGGACGATGTTTTCTCCAACATTTGTAGATATTGGAATTTTTATCGGAACCATCGGATTCTTCTTCGTGTTGTTCCTGTTGTATGCTAGAACATTCCCAGTAATCGCTCAGGCAGAGGTAAAAACAATTTTGAAAGCAACAGGAGATAGTTATATTAGAGAAAGAGAAGCAAATAAACATTCACATCATGAGTAATAAAGTTATTTACGCCATTTATAATGACGATGACATCTTGATGGATGCTGTTAAAAAAACTCGTGCAGCGCACCATCATATAGAAGAAGTTTTTACCCCTTTTCCGGTTCACGGTTTGGATAAGGCCATGGGTATTGCACCAACAAGAATTGCAATCTGCGCCTTTATCTACGGATTGTGTGGGTTGTCCTTCGGAACTTGGATGATGAATTACATTATGATTATGGATTGGCCGCAAGATATCGGTGGAAAGCCAAGTTTTAGTTACATACAAAATATGCCTGCTTTTGTGCCTATTATGTTTGAAGAAACTGTCTTTTTTGCGGCGCATTTAATGGTAATCACTTTTTACATGAGAAGTAAATTGTGGCCCTTCAAAAAACCAGAAAATCCAGATGTTAGAACTACGGACGACCATTTCTTAATGGAAGTAGCAGTCAACAATAACGAAAAAGAATTAGTTGCCTTTTTCGAAAATACGGGAGCAGTGGAAGTTAAAGTAATTGAAAAGCATTAATTATACTATGAAAAGTGTCTATAAAATAACATTTTTAGTTTGTATTTCTATTTTAGTTTCGTCGTGTCACGATACCACGAAGCCAAACTACCAATATATGCCTAATATGTATGAGCCAGTAAGTTATGAAACCTATTGGGAATCGAGCGCCTTTAAAAACGGAAAAGAAGGACAACTTCCTGCTCCGGGAAGCCTCGATCGTGCTTCAGAAGTTTACGATTATCCGAATACTACAGCAGGATATGATGCTTCTAAAGCCAATTTGAAATCGCCTTTGGATTCTATTTCTCCAAAAGAAATGGACAACGCTAAAGCTCTTTTTGAAATTTATTGTGCGATTTGTCATGGAAACGCCGGAAATGGTAAAGGTAAATTAGTAACCCAAGGTAAATTCTTAGGAGTGCCAAGTTATAAAGATAGACCAACCATCACAGCGGGAAGTATTTTTCATGTTGAGAAATTCGGATTGAACTCCATGGGATCTTATGCGAATCAATTGAGCGCTCACGAACGCTGGTTGATTGCTGCCTATGTGCTAAAATTACAAAGCGAATTATAATTGTAGAACAAACTGATCTTAATAGATATGTATACATTTTCAAGTAAATTAAAAACATTCTCCTTTATCCTAATGATTATAGGTATTCTTGGGATAGGATATGGTTTTTTAACTGCACCAAAAACTATTGACGAAGTAGAAAAAATACTCGCAGCCGAAGAACATGGGGAACATCATGCTAAAGCAGTCACTCACGAAGCAAAACCAGCGGAAGCAGCTCCTAAAGAAGCAGTCGTACAAGCAGCAGCAATGCCTACCGATACTTTAAAAGTAAAAGACTCTATTATAACACCTGCTCCAGTAGTAGAAAAAGTAGTTACAAAAGAAGTGAAAGTTTCAGAGGCTGACGAACATGCAAAACACGAGGCTCATTTGAAACATGTATTGCAACAATTGCAAAACAAACCTTGGGCAGCACTTTATGTGGCTTGCATCTTTTTTCTATTGGTATCCATGGGGGTGTTAGCTTTTTACGGAATTCAACAAGTGGCTCAATCAGGCTGGTCACCCGTTTTATTTAGAGTGATGCAAGGAATCACGGCCTATTTGCCAGTAGGTTCTGTTATCTTCTTTTTATTTTTAATTCTTTGTGGATTGCATTTCAACCATTTATTCCCTTGGTTAGATCCCAATATAGTAGCGGAAGATAAAATCATTCAAAACAAAGTAGGATACTTAAACTTTCCATTTTGGCTTATTAGAGCAGCGGTCTTTTTATTAGGGTGGAATTTATACCGTTATTTATCTAGAAAAAATTGCTTGGCACAAGATGAGGCAAATGACAATGCTTTTTACAAAAAGAATTTCAACATCTCGGCAATGTTCTTAGTTTTCTTTATTGTAACAGAATCGATCATGTCATGGGACTGGATTATGTCGCTTGACCCACATTGGTTCAGTACATTATTCGGATGGTATGTTTTTGCCAGTTTCTTCGTAAGCGGCATTACCACGATCTGCATGGTAACATTGTATCTGAAATCAAAAGGATATTTAGAGCATGTCAATACAAGTCATATTCATGATTTAGCAAAATTTATGTTCGGGATTAGCGTATTTTGGACGTACTTATGGTTCTCCCAATTTATGTTGATTTGGTACGCTAATATTCCAGAAGAGGTTACTTATTTCGTAACCCGTATTGAGCATTATAATCTTCCATTCTTTGGTTCGGTTGTTATGAATTTCGTTTTCCCCATTTTGATATTAATCAACACCGATTTCAAAAGAATAACTTGGGTATTGGTTATGGCAGGAACAGTTATTTTATTGGGTCATTATATTGATTTCTTCAATATGATTATGCCATCGACTGTGGGCGAACAATGGTTCATTGGAATGTCAGAAATTAGTTCCGTACTTTTCTTCCTTGGTTTGTTCCTTTTTGTAGTCTTTAATGCTTTAACTAAAGCACCACTTCTTCCTAAGAGAAATCCATATATCGAAGAAAGTAAACATTTTCATTATTAATATTTAAAGTAAAAACAGATGACAAGTTTGTTGGTAATTATAGTTTTAGTTTTATTAGCCGTTGCACTATGGCAGTTAACGAAGATTTTCGATTTAACTCAAGTAGGTGTAAAAGCAAACGATACCGGCGTGGCAGATGATAATGATAATAATGTTCAAGGATATTTGATGTTTGGCTTCTTAGCTTTCATTTATATCTTCACTATTTATGGGTTGTTAAAATGGGGAGGGTTAGTACTTCATACCCCTGCTTCAGCACATGGAGGTGAATTAGATACCTTGATGAATGTTACTTGGGTTTTAATTTTTATAGTGCAAACCATTACACAAGCTTTATTGTATTATTTCGCTTTTAAATATCGCGGTAAAAAAGATCAAAAAGCGTTGTATTTTTCGGATAACAATAAATTGGAATTTATTTGGAGTGTTATACCAGCGATTGTTTTGGCAGGTTTAATTCTTTACGGATTGTATGCGTGGACCAACATCATGTTCATTGATAAAGATGAAGATGTTATTGAGGTCGAATTATACGCACAACAATTTAAATGGACTGCAAGATATTCTGGAGCTGATAATGTTTTAGGAAAATCTAACGTAAGATATATTGAAGGGATTAATACTTTAGGGGTAGATGCATCGGATGCAAACGCCCAAGATGATAAAGTAGTTTCCGAATTGCATTTGCCAAAAGGAAAAAAAATTCACTTTAAAATGAGATCTCAAGATGTATTGCACTCGGCATACATGCCTCACTTTAGAGCTCAAATGAATTGTGTGCCTGGTATGGTGACGGAATTTGCGTATACTCCAATTTACACCACTACTGAAATGCGCGACATGCCGTTTATGCAAGAAAAAGTTGCTAACATTAATGCCATTCGTGCTAAAAAAAGTATTGAATTAGTAGCCAAAGGCGAAGCAGCTCTTGATCCGTATACTTTTGACTATTTGTTGCTTTGTAATAAAATTTGTGGGTCTTCACACTACAACATGCAAATGAAGATTGTTGTGGATACTCCGGAAGAATACAAAAAATGGTTGAAAGATAAACCGACTTTTGCCGAAGAATTAAAGGCCGAAAAAGCAGCTCCTGCTTCCGACGCTACTACCAAAGGAACGGATACTGCTAAAGCAGTTCAACCAATGGCAATGGCTCAAGTAGTAAAAAAATAAAAATTTAAAGAAAACAATATTATGTCAGCAGAAGCTCTAGATCACGCACACGATCACGCCCATGATCATGATCACGAACACCACCATAAAGATACTTTCATAACCAAATACATATTCTCTATCGATCACAAAATGATTGCTAGACAATATTTGCTTACAGGTATTGTCATGGGGGTTATTGGTGTGGGAATGTCGATGTTATTCAGAATGCAACTAGCATGGCCTGAAGAATCTTTTAAAATATTCAATTTCTTTTTGGGTGATAAATTCGCTCCAAACGGAATAATGACAAACGATATTTACTTGGCATTAGTTACGATTCACGGTACCATAATGGTATTCTTTGTGTTAACGGCTGCCTTAAGCGGTACGTTTAGTAATCTATTAATTCCACTTCAAATTGGGGCTAGAGATATGGCTTCCGGATTTTTGAATATGGTTTCCTATTGGTTGTTTTTTACCTCTAGCGTCATTATGGTTTGTTCTTTATTCGTAGAGTCTGGACCAGCTTCCGCAGGATGGACAATCTATCCTCCTTTGAGTGCATTGCCTCAAGCTATTGCGGGATCTGGAGCAGGGATGACTTTATGGTTGGTTTCTATGGCCATATTCATTGCCTCTTCTTTGTTAGGATCATTAAATTACATAGTTACCGTTGTCAACTTGAGAACCAAAGGAATGTCAATGACTAGATTGCCATTAACGATTTGGGCTTTCTTTGTCACGGCTATTATCGGTGTGATTTCATTTCCAGTATTGTTATCAGCGGCTTTATTATTAATTATGGATAGAAGTTTTGGAACCTCATTCTTCTTATCCGATATTTATATTGCTGGCGAAGTATTGCATTATCAAGGTGGATCACCAGTTTTGTTCGAACACTTATTCTGGTTCTTAGGACACCCTGAAGTATATATCGTTTTGCTTCCAGCATTGGGGATCACGTCTGAAGTAATTGCAACAAATTCTCGTAAGCCTATCTTTGGTTACCGTGCGATGATTATGTCAATTATTGCGATTGCGTTTTTATCAACAATCGTTTGGGGACACCACATGTTCATGTCGGGGATGAACCCATTCCTTGGATCGGTATTTACCTTTACAACCTTGTTGATTGCAATTCCATCAGCCGTGAAAGCCTTCAACTACATTACTACACTTTGGAAAGGGAACTTGCAAATGAATCCAGCAATGTTGTTTTCAATTGGTTTGGTTTCCACATTCATCACAGGAGGATTAACAGGGATCATTTTAGGAGATAGTACTTTGGATATTAACGTTCACGACACCTATTTCGTAGTTGCGCATTTCCACTTAGTTATGGGTATTTCTGCTTTGTACGGAATGTTCGCAGGAATCTATCACTGGTTCCCGAAAATGTTCAAAAGAATGCTAAATAAAAACTTAGGTTACGTCCACTTTTGGGTGACTGCCGTTTGTGCTTATGGGGTGTTTTTCCCAATGCACTTTATCGGATTAGCAGGTCTGCCAAGACGGTATTATACCAATACGAATTTCCCATTGTTTGACGATTTGCAAAACGTAAACGTATTGATTACTGTTTTCGCTTTAGTCGGGGGAGTTTTTCAGTTGGTTTTCCTTTTCAATTTCTTCTATAGCATTTTCTACGGAAAGAAAACAGTTCAAAATCCATGGAAATCAAATACTTTGGAATGGACTGCGCCAATCGAACACATGCACGGAAACTGGCCAGGAGAAATTCCTCACGTATACCGTTGGCCTTATGACTACAGCAAACCAGGGCATGATGATGATTTCGTTCCTCAAAATGTCCCAATGAAAGAAGGAGAAGAACAATTACACCACTAATTCTTTTTAATCACTATAAAAAATGCCTTTCCTAATCCGAAAGGCATTTTTATTTACCGGCAAACAATTTCGTTATATTTGTACTATGAATGAGAATTTAGACCCCACCAATTTGAACTACAATCCCGAAGAACTCGACCTTGAAAAAAAGTTGAGACCCTTATCCTTTGACGATTTCGCCGGGCAAGAACAAGTACTTGATAACCTTAAGGTTTTTGTGGAAGCCGCCAATCAAAGAAATGAAGCTTTAGATCATACCTTATTTCATGGGCCACCCGGATTAGGAAAAACCACTTTAGCCAATATTTTAGCCAACGAGTTAGGAGTCGGAATCAAAATCACCTCCGGACCCGTTTTAGATAAGCCAGGTGATTTAGCGGGTTTGCTAACCAACCTCGAAGACAGAGACGTGCTTTTTATAGACGAAATCCACCGATTGAGTCCCATTGTAGAAGAATACCTCTACTCTGCCATGGAGGACTTTAAAATCGATATCATGATTGAATCGGGTCCAAATGCCAGAACCGTCCAATTAAATCTTAATCCGTTTACACTAGTCGGCGCAACAACTAGATCAGGTTTACTAACGGCTCCCATGCGTGCCCGATTTGGCATTCAAAGCCGCCTGCAATATTACACCACCGAATTGCTAACAACGATTGTTCAACGAAGTTCGTCCATTCTAAAAATGCCCATCACCATGGAAGCCGCCATCGAAATTGCTGGTAGAAGCCGCGGAACGCCAAGAATAGCCAATGCGCTCTTGCGCCGAGTTCGTGATTTTGCGCAAATTAAAGGCAATGGAAAAATTGATATTGAAATCGCAAAATATTCGCTAAAAGCCCTTCACGT